>JBGTRP010000386.1:0-7124 GCA_041940685.1 Acanthopleuribacteraceae bacterium | reverse complement strand
CGGATCGTCTCCGGTCATCTAAAGGTATTTATACAAAAAGTTGAAATGAAAATCGAGTATTTTCTCGCCAGGAGACTCCGAGAGATAGATCGTCAATTTAGGGAGGCCATTTCCGCTTCAGGTGAAATGGAGACCGAAGCCCGGACGTTTCATGGATCACTCTTGGTCCTGGGAATTCGGAGCCCCGCCATTGGATGAACCATTCATGGATTTCAGCCAACTCAAGACTCTATGGGTGTGGCCATGGTTGGGGCCCAACTTTTGGAGTAACGTGGCATGGGCTTTTTGAATGAGGTCTCGCGCCTCTTCCAACATTTCCAACTCCTTCAGCACGGCAGCTAGATTCCATTGACGAATGGCGACGGATGGATGCCTCGCTTCATAGCTTTTCTCATCCGAGGCCAGCGCCGAGCGCAACAGCTTCTCCGCCTCTTCCAACCCTCCCAAATCCTGAAGCACCATCGCCAGGTTCGATTGACTTCTGGCGATGGAGGGATGCCCCGCTTGATAGCTTTTCTCAGCAGAGGCCAGCGCCGAACGCAACAGCTTCTCCGCCTCTTCCAACCCTCCCAAACCCTTCAGCACTAAAGCCAGGTTCGATTGACTTCTGGCGATGGAGGGATGCCCCGCTTGATAGCTTTTCTCATCCGAGGCCAGCGCCGCTCGCAACAGCTTCTCCGCCTCTTCCAACTCTCCCAAATCGTTCAGTACCATCGCCAGGTTCGATTGACTAGTGGCGATGGCGGCATTGTTCTGATATTTTTGCGCATATTCCAAAAGCCGCCTGTAGTCATCCTTGGCCTCTTTATATCTTCCAATTTCCTCGAATGCTTTGGCGCGGTTTTCAAGCCAATTGATTACCCTGTGATGTTCCACACCCAGGGTCTGATCTCCGATTTTTACCGCTTTGTCAAATAGGGCTGACGCCCTTCTCAGATCTTCAGGTTTTTGCCTTCGCCTAAACAGTACTTCGCCTAGATGATTCAATCGCACCGCGTAGGTTAGGCTTTCGGGGTCCATGGTTTGGTCCCAGATTTCCATGGCCTTCAAAAAGCACCCGTCACTTTGTTTCACTTCACCCCACTGTTCCAGCAGGTTCCCAATGTGCCAGAACTGGGAAGCAAAACCTCGTTTCTCTAAACCAGAGGCTTGCTCCTTTCCCGAAGCTTCCGTAAGGATTCGTTTCCAGGAGGTTAAGGCTTCTCGTAGGGGTTCTTCCCCAATCGCTCGAACCATATAATCTCCAAAAAGTTGGTGAATTCGGACATGGGCGCCCATTTTTTCGAGCAAACCCAGTTCAAACAGCCGGTCGAATGCTTCGTCGACTTGACCGACCGGCCCAGAACATCCACGGCAAAGGAAGTCGGTTTCCAGGGGCGAACCCCAAATCCACCAGGTGACCCGCGCCAATAGCGTCAATGCCAGGTCGTCCACATTTTTGGGTTTTCCCTCATCGGCCGGCTCAAGTTCGTCGAAGGCCTGGACAAACAGGGGCCACAGTTTTTCCTCATGTTTCCCCTGCATGACCAGATCAAGGTATTCCTCGACGGAGACACGGGGATGTTTTTGAAGGTAGGAGCCCGCCAGGTGAAGCGCCAAGGGCAGGCCTTCCAGCTTCTCCGCGAGCAATTCCAATGTGGGGCCCTCGTTGGCGGCGCGCTGGGAATACAACTCCAAAATGCGGATGCTCTCGGACTTGGTCAGGGACTGGAGGCCGATCACCTCTACGGTTTGAGATTCAGGCCAATTCTGTTTCCGGGTAGTGACCAGCACACGGCATCCGCCAAACTTGGGAGCGTACAGGTCCAGGAGATCCTCATGGGGGCAGTTGTCAAAAACCAGAAGCCGGTGAACCGGATTCTGCCACTCGCGCATGGCTTGGCGGGCAAGCTCATCGGGGTTGGGTTCCGCAAGTCCCATGGAGGCGCCGCATCGGGCAATCTGGTCCACGATTGCATCGGGATCGGAGCCATCGATCCAAAATACGCCGCCGGAGAAATAGGGCCCATAGCGATAGACGAATTCGCGGGCCACACTCGTTTTGCCTTGGCCGGGGATTCCCGCGACCACGACGGTCGAGCCCTTTTGTAAGGCCGTTGCCATTTGGAGCATCTCCGAGTTTCTACCGTAAAATTGGTCATTGGGTCTGAATAGGACCCTAGAATTCGCCGATAGATTCCCTGGCTCCGGAATCGATTCCAAGGGGAGCTGGAGCGGTTGATCTTCTTCGTCATCCGCTTTCGAATCTCTTGATTTCCACCACTGAATACCCTTGGAAATCAGCCCGGACAAAAGGAGGAGGAATCCGATTAATACGGTTTTGGGTTCATAGTCTCCCTTAGGATTTCTAATCCACTGCACTGTAAGCATAATGGCCCCAGAAATTAAAAGAAGGTTGATAAGAAACCGAATTGGATGCATATGAATTGCCCTAAAACGACCTTTCTCTAGGCAATGGTCCGGCTAGGGCCTGGTCCAGAGGAAAGTCAGATCCATCCCCCCCCAAAAGCTGATTGATCAGCGAGAGTACCCGTTGGCGATGACAAGGAGAACCATGGTTGTAGCTGAAAAAACCGAGGGTGCATAGGGATGGTGTTCCCGAAATGGAATTTTCATGACTCTTATCTATTTGCCGTATCCTAACATCATAATTCGAACCAATGACAATTACGGATTTCCTCAAATTTCTTATCACCTTTATGAAAATAGAGCGCCTGGGCAATCCCAGGCCTTAGCTTTTCTAAATGCCCGAAAGAGTTCTACTTTGATCGTTTGCACGGTTAGATTCTTGAACTGGATGGAAGGGGAAACGTTTGCCTTATGAGGGGAGATCATGTCCGTCTCATGGGGAGACAGCCTCCTTTCACACGAGCCAAATCGATAGGGCCACCCAGAGCCATTTGGCCATAGAGATTTAATCATCCAATAATTTCAAGTGTGCCAGGGTTCCTTGAGTATAGCGATGGTTGGGGCCCAACTTTTGGAGAAAGGCCCCATGGGCTTTTTGGAGGAGATCCCGTGCCTTTTCCAACTCTCCCAAATCCTTTAGCACTAACGCCAAGTTTGATTGATTTATAGCGATGGCGGGATGCCCCGCCTCATAATTTTTTCCAGCCGAGACCAGCGCAGAACGCAACAGTTTTCGCGCCTCTTCTAACTCTCCAAAATCCTGAAGCACTAATGCCAGACTCGATTGACGAATAGCGATTGCTGGATGCCCTGCTGCATAACTTTTCTCATTCGAGGCCAGCGCCTCTCGCAATAACGTCTCCGCCTCTCCCAATTCCCCCAAATCCTTCAGAACTATCGCCAGGTTCGATTGACTTCTGGCAATTGCTGGATGCCCCTCTTCATAGCTCTTCTCATCCGAGGCCAGTGCCGATTGTAGAAGGTCCCGTGCCTCTTCCAACTCTCCCATTTCCTTTAGCACCAGAGCCAGGTTAGATTGACGAATGGCAATTTCGGGATGCCCCGCTTCATAGCCTTTCTGATCCGAGTCCAGCGCCGCTCGCAATAGTATTCGTGCCTCTTCTAACTCTCCCAAATCCCGAAGTACCAAGGCGAGGTTTGATTGACGAATGGCGATGGCTGGATGCCCCTCTTCATAGCTTTTCTCAGCCGAGTCCAGCGCCGTTCGCATCAGATCCCGCGCCTCTTCCAACTCTCCCAAATCCCTGAGCACCAGGGCCAGGTTTGATTGACAAGCAGCGATGGCGGGATGCCCTGCTTCATAGCTTTTCTCAGCCGAGTCCAGCGCCGTTCGCATCAGATCTCGCGCTTCTTTAAAGGCTCCCAAATCTTTTAGGAGCCCTGCCAGATTCGATTGTCTTTTGGTAATCTCCGGGTGCCCTTCTTTATAGCTCTCTTTTGCCGAGTCTAGCGATGTTCGCATTAGATCTCGAGCCTCTTCCAATTCTCCTAAGCCCCTAAGCACCTGTCCTAATAGACTCTGGATCCAAGATTCGTTTTGGGTTGATTTTTCCAATGAACCTTTAAGTGCAAGGTAGGTCCGGCACAGGGACTCGGCCTCCCGATATACCGCTTGGTCAATTAAATATGCACCCAGTCCCCGCACCAGATTCGTGCTTGGGTATTTGACATGGTTCCTGAAGGCTTTTTGAAGCAAGTGAGCGGCATGGGACCGCCATATTTGCCAGATGGGCCAGGCTTCAGGATTTCCGTGAGTATCGGCCGGCGTTACTTTTTCTACCAACTGCAGGGCCCGAATGATCCAGGATGGACGTTTCTCCTTGGGAACCCGTGTCCGCAACACTTCTCCCAACATTCGGTGTAGGCTGAAATAGCCATCGCCCCGCTGGATCAGGGAAAAACCGGCGCACTCCGCCAGGGCTTGAGCCACCTGACTGGTTTCCGGACCGGCTTTGCCGCGCTCTTCCAAGAGCGCATTCGTGGCCGCCTCCAAATCGGCGTCTCCATCCTGGAAGAGTTCGGTGGGAATCGGCTCGGGGCTCAGGTGGGCGGCGATGCGGAGCAGGACTTGCGCCAGAGATGACAGGCGGTCGAAGCTTTTCTGCCAGGTGACCGCCACCGCCTTGGGATAGTTCATGGTGGCTTCGTCATACCAGTCCAATACTCGCGACCGCTGAAGCTCCCAATCCTCAAGATAAGCCTCGAAACTCAACCCCAAGTGGTTGATGTAGGCCGCGGCTTGTTCCAAAGCCAGGGGCAAATATCCCAGCATTTCGGCTAGCTTTCCGGCAAGTCCGCGGTCCCCGCGCCGCCGAATTCGCCTGCCCGCCGTGCTTTTTACAAGCAGATCCACCGCTACCTTTTTATGCAAGAAAGGTAAATCTCGGGTGTCGATATCTTGGGGCCAGGCAGTGAGCCGGGAGGTGATGAGCACATGCCCACCGCTGAGTTGTGGCAACAGGGCGTGTGCTTGCTTGGCGCTTTCCCCATCGTCGATGTTGTCCAGGATCAGCAGCCAGTCTCGGTGTTCCTGAAACCAACGCAGGACCCCTTTCAGGCGTTCTTCTTCGGGTCGCCCCTCTCCCGGCAAATCCATCAGATCGTCCAAATTGGCCAAATTGGCGCGCAGGGTTTCGGGAGAATCCGCCACGGCGAAGGCAACCAGCCGGTAATTCGGACCGTACCGCCAGGCATATTCAATGGCCAGGCGCGATTTGCCAATCCCGCCCAAACCGTGGAGCACCTGGGGTTGGGTGACCGCGAGGGTCCCCTTGCGTTGAAATCTTGCTCTCAATTGCTTCAATGCCCGGTCCCGTCCCATGAACAGCTCTCCGAGGGTGGTGAGCGGCAAGTTGTGGCGCGGCATAGGCGGGTTGTGGGGTTCTTGAAACAGGGGGCCCGGTTTTTGTGGCAAAATCTTTCGGACTGGGCCTGGTTCGCTCATTTTTACCAAGGCTTGTCCGGTGATGTGGCCGAATAATTGCTCGTAATCCGCTCTTTGATCGGCTTGGTAGTGAGAATCTGGCCGCAGCCACTCGGGAATTGCCGCGTATGGCGTATTGCCCAATAGAACGGGAATGATTTTTGGATTGAGGCTATTCCCGTCGTAGATCATTTGCTGTATGAGACGTGACTCCCATTTCACTCCTTTGCCGGTTCCGGGTTTTTCGACGCTAGCGGCGCGCTCGAAATAAGTTTGGGTACAAACCACCAGCACAAAGTCAGCCTCTTTCAGTTGGTGGTTCATCCAGGCGGGCCAGCCTTCTGGTGGCGGCCGGTCTAAAGCCTGATCGATGCAGGAGTGGATGCCGTCCTTCCGTAATTGCTCGGCCAGCGAAAGCACGCGATCCTTGTGATCAGAGGAATCATGACTGTAGCTGATAAAAACCCGAGGGGACATAGAAAAGAATTTCCGAAATTCAATGTTTCCCGATTTTAGCCTATTTGCCAGCACACATCATTTCAATTTTCCAGGTTGCGGTCACGGATACCGGAGAATTTTTCAAGAAGAACCGTGGGAGAGACTCCGGTCTGCTTCGAGGGGGTTTGACCTCTGGGTCACGGCAAGAGCCAAGGCTCGGTTGTTGCTCTCAAGACCTGTTACCTATATGGTTTTCTTCCCGGCCGCATCTGTCTATCCGGAAACAAGGGCGCATTCTCCCTTGGGAAGTTGATCCTCCTTTTTCTTGCACTCCCGATTCCAGGTAATTGCGTGTATCATTTCAAAGATGCTGTTTTCGTGATTGCGGTTTCGCGTATAATATTTCACATGCTCTTTTTTAGCCGGTTATGCTAGACTGGCTCTCTCCTCCGAAATATTTTGAGGCAGTGGGTGGCCCATGGTGGACAAGGAGATTGGCGAGTTGTTCGCCTCCGATGAGATCCTGCGCGAGGTCGATCCCGAGTGGACGGTGGAGGAGATGCTGAGCCAGCGCGGCATGTTCCGCTTTTCCAGGGTGATCGAGAAATTGGGGTTGGACCCCCACAAGTTCCGTCATTTCCTGCGCACCCATGAGGACGAGGATGAACTGTACCGGGAATGGGGCATCACCAAGGGCGGTCAGTTCAGGGTGCGCATGGCGGTGTTCAGGCACAAGGTCCCCACCGCCATGAAGCGCTTCAAAAAAGGGTCCAGGCGACCGCCGCCCTATTACGATCCCAGCATGCCGAGTGCGTTCCAGACCCTGCCGGAAGACCTGACCCGCGAGGAATTCTTCCTGCTCGAGGGCAACTACAAGCTCAACGACGTGATGTCCGCCGGCATGCTGCCCTACGAACTGCGCGAGGTCCAGCGCTTCATCGACAACGACGGCGACCGCCTGCCCTACGAGGTGTGCGGCGTCTGGAAATCGAAGAAGTTTTTCCTTTGCCGTTTCGAGAAGTTCATCGTCTGGATCTATAGCCTCTTCCACAGGCTCGAAATCGCCGAAGCCGAGCGCATTGTAGGCGAGATGAAACGCAAGGCCGGCAAAGCCTAGCCGCCCAGACTCGGGACGCGGAGTCCAGTTGCCCCGGTTGAAAGCCTGGAGCAATGCGAAATGTCTTTACCGCACCGGAGTGTAGTCCTTGAGGACCGCGAACACATCATCCAACCCCGGCCGTTGCGCGGGGTTCGTTTGGCAGCAGCGCTCCCCCCAAGGGTAGAGCCGGTCCCCGTCAGGCTCGGAAATCAGGAGCTGGATGAGCAGCAAACC
>JBGTRP010000385.1:0-7143 GCA_041940685.1 Acanthopleuribacteraceae bacterium | reverse complement strand
CGAACCCGCGACCAGGGCCTCCGGGGTCAACGTCGAACGCGCCCATTCGCGGCCGCGTTCACCCAGGCGGACGCGCAGATCCTGGTTCCCCAAGAGTTTCCTCAACGCAAAAAGCCATTCTTCATGGCTTTCCGCGTGGTAGCCGGCCCCCGATCGGCCCAGCATGCGTCCGGGCGCCCCGGCATTTCCGGCAACCAAAGGTACGCCCAACGCCAGCAACTCGGCGGCTAGACCGGCCGGAAAGGGTTTTTCCCGCAACGCGGGCAACAGCGCGACATCAAAACTGAGCCAGTGGGCCAACGGGTCCTCGGCCGGGTAAGGGTAGGGGGCGAGGGGTAAATGTTCGGGAGCGTTCATACCCTCGGGCAGCGCGAGCTCGAAGTCATGGTCTTGGGCGAGCTCGGAAAGGGCCGCCCATAAATCCATTAGACTGTCCGAGGCCAGTGGCGGACCGGGCCAGCCGATGCGTGTTCCGGCCAGGGGCGCCCGCCGCTCGCGGAAACGGCTCCAATCCAACGCCGACGGGAGTTCCAGGCGGGGTGTACCAGGCAGCGGGAAGGCCCCCTGGTCTCCGTCAAAAGCGGTGGTAAAACCCGACGCCCCGCGCCAGAGCCGGTGGAATATTTGCACCAATTCAGGGCCCTGCGCATCCCTTTCCGCGAATGCCTCGCCCAAATCGAAGACGCGCGCACGCGGGAGCAAACCGTGCGGCAGGCGTTGGCAAAACATGGGCGGGTGGGGCGGCCTACCGGCCTCGATCCATGCGAGATCGAAGCCGCGTCCCCGCGCGCATCCGATCAATCTTCGCGTGTAGGCGGCGGTCAAGGCAAGGCGTTGGGTCCACCGCGGCTCGCCACCGATCCATTCGGACCTCCATATCAGCGGATGGACCTCGAATTCGTGGCCGGCCCGGGCCAAACAAGGCAAAAAAGGGTAGAGGCGGTTCCGCGCCCGCACCTGATCCGCGGAGAGCAGGGGCAGGATCAACAGCTTCAATGGTTGGCCTTTTTTAGGGTGAAAAGGTCCCACCAGCCCAGGGCATAGGCCCGCAGGGTCAACAGCGGTTTGTTCCAGGTCAGCAAGGCGTAGAGCGAATGTGTCACCAAGTCAAGAGACACAATGGCCATGAGCGGAAGGTAGGTCCAGGAACCCCGGTGCTTTTTGAAATAATGGCGCATGGAGCGCATGGTCCGCCGAATGGTCAGCACCTTGACCATTTTGGAGGAGCCCCCGCCCTCATGCCAGACCCTGGCGTCCGCCTCGTAAAAGATGCGCCAACCCGCACGATGGGCGCGCAGGCAATAATCCACTTCCTCGAAGTACATATGGAAAGCGGTATCCAGGAAACCGATCTCGGCCAACAGCTCGCGGCGGATGAGAAACAGGGCGCCGATCACCTGTTCCACCTCGCGTGAACTTTGGTGGTCGAAACCGCCCAGCTTGTAGGCGTTGATGAAGCGGTTGTCGGGGAACAGACGGTTGAGTCCACTGGCTTCCACCCACTGGAACCACAGGCTGGGGAAGCGGCGGCAGCAGGGTTGGGTCTTGCCGTCCGGTCCGATGATGCGGCAACCCAGGATACCGATATCGGGTTCCTCCCGCATTCGGCGGTCCAGGTTTTCCAGGCACCCCGGCAGGAATCGAACATCGCTGTTGACCAGCACATGGTAGCGGCCGCGGCTTCGCTCAAACAGGGCTTCATGTCCGCCGGCAAAGCCCAGGTTCCGCTCGTGGCGCACCAATTCCACCTCGGGATACTTGGCCTCGACCATTTCCGCGGAACCGTCTCCGCTCGCGTTGTCGGCTACCAGAATCTGGATCGGAAAATCGCCGCGTTCGCTGTAAATGGAGGCCAGGCATTGGTCCAAAAGGTCGCGGGTATTCCAGTTCACGATGGCGAAGGTAAAGGCGTAGGGACTCACCGCGGTGGACCCCCATCCTTTGTTTTGCGCGCCGCGGCGGTGCGCAGCGTCTCCAAGAAACGGGCTTGCTGGCTTTGCACGGAATATTTTCGCTCGCAACGCTGCCTGCCGGATTCGCCCATGGCTTTGCGCAGGGATGGGTCCTCGATCAGCCGTTTCAGGGCGGAGACCCATTCTTGCGGTTGCGCCGCCCAGAAGCCGTCCACCCCGTCGCGCACCACCTCCCGGTTCGCGCCCACGGGGCTACACACCACGGGAATGCCGACCGCCATGTACTGAATTAATTTAAAAGCGCATTTGCCACGGTTCCACGCGGTATCGTCCAGGGGCATGATGCCGATATGGAAGCGTTGCAGGCTCGAGACCTCGCGTTCCGCGGACCAGGCCGCGTGTTCCGCGCGCGGCAATTGAAAGGGGGGCCGGCCATCGCTCACCAGTTCGAGTCGCGCCCCGGGATGCGCAAGGAGCACCTCTTCAAGCGCGCTCAAGATCGCATGGAAGTTGGGATAGTTGGAGCGGGTGCCCATCCATCCGATAATCACTTCCTTCTCGGGTGAGGGGGCTGGAATGGGAAAATAGCGCTGACAGTCGATCACCGTGGGGATAACCACGCACCGCTCCCCCGCGAATTCAGCCAAATAGGAAGAGCCGGCGATGACCGTATGCGCCCGTTGCGCGACCTCGCGGAACGCCTTTTCCCGCCGGGTATCGGGTCCTGTTTCCGCTTGGAAGATCGCATCGTCGAAATCAAAAACAAAGCTGGGATTGCGGCGCGCCAAGCGCCGTTCGATGAAGGCGCTGAACGGTAGCGTCAACCGCTGTTGCAACACGGCGTCGAAACGGTCGGCATCCCGGATTTGGAACAGCCGCCGCCAGCGTTTCCACAGCTTGTACAGCTTGCCGGTCACCGGCCAATGATAGAAAAACGGGTAAGTTTCGCCATGCAGCGAACGCACCTCGCATCGCACGCCTTGTTGGGCGAGATAATCCAAATACTGCAATACCCGGAAGCGGGGGGCCGGAGAAATCCAACCCTCGATCAAAAACAAAACCTTCACAAATTCCCCATGGACGCCCGAACCCCGCCCGCACCCATGCGGGAGGGCTCTTCACTATAAAGGCGGCCAGGGTCTTTTTTCAAGTGGGCCCGATCAAACGGGAGCCCGCGCTTTGCCGGTTTCCATTTCCGACCCGGTCCTCCTTCCCTAAAGGGCGGCCGGCCGGCGGAGCGGCGGCATCGGTACTCGACCCCGTGGCGCGGCATGAGTTATGCTTGGTACCACACCTCAGAAAGGGTCCATGGGACGCGCCCTCTCCAGGTAGAAGCGGGTCCGTTGCTATGGGGAAGGATTCGATGCCCGTGCTTCAGCGCGCCTTTGGAACTGCCTTGAAATGCCTGCCGGCGCTGTTGTGGACGCCCATCCTTTTCGGGGGCGGGCAGGAGGGAGAGCGAAAAGGGGCGGAGACGACTCCGGCCTCCTGCGCCGCCGAGGTGCGCAAGGCTTTTGCCGCCGAGGGCTTGGATGGCGTGACCGTCCGCATCCTTTGGTCGCTTCCCAAAACAGCATTGTCGCCTCCCGAGGACGAATTTTGGCGCGAAGAGCGAACCAAGCCCTGTAGCGGCTTCATTCTCCTGGGCGCGGTGATGGAAGGGCATGTGGAGGTGGAAGCTTTTCGTTACGAATTCCGTCCGGATTGGTCGGCGCCCACGGATCCATGCCGGCAATTCGTGTTCGAGCGAAGATTGAAACCGGGCGACTATCAACTGAACATGGAGCTGAACGATTGCAACGGCAGGTTGTTGACCAAGGCGGTGGAACCGCTTGCCGTACCGAGGCTGGGCGCGGGAGAAAGCGCTGCTTGGGAAGAGGGGGAAAACGAAGAAAAGCTTACCTTCCCTCTGATGACCCACAGTCTCCGTATTCTGGAGGTTGACCGCAAAACGCTTTTGGTGGGCAAGTTGTGGGTGGAGGCCGCGATCACGGGCGAGAACATTGCCGCCGTGGAATTTCTGCTCAACGGCAAATCCGCCGGCCGCGACAAGGAACCGCCCTATCGGGTCCAGCTCAAGCTGGGTGACTCTCCCAAAATCCATGTTTTGACCGCGATTGCCTACGATGGGCGCGACCGTCAACTGGCGCGCGACAGCATGCGCCTCAACACCGGGCCCCATACCTTTTCCGTGCGCATGATCGAGCCCGTGGCGGGAAAAACTTATGTCGGCGCCTTTAAGGCGCGTGCCGCGGTCGAGGTCCCGCTCGATCAGGAACTGAGCCATGTGGTCTTTTTCCTCAACGACGATTCCGTGGCCACGCTCTATCAGGAGCCATTCGTGGTGCCGATGTCGGTGCCGCCGGGCGGCGAGCCCTTTCATGTGCGGGTGGAGGCTGTTTTGGAGAACGGGGGACGCACCGAGGATCTGGTGCTGCTCAACCCGCCGGGGCTCTACAAGCAGTTCGAGGTGCGCCAGGTGGAGCTTTGGGTCGGGGTCGTGGACCGCTCGGGTCGGCCGGTGATGGGGTTGACCCGGGAAGATTTCACCCTTTTCGAGGACGGCAAACAGATGGAGATCGAGCACTTCAGAACCGTGGGCGGCGCGCTCGAAACTGAGCAGAAACGGGAAAACTCCGAAAGCGCGCACAGGGACTACTACGAACCCGGCACCAGCGTCCCCATCCACCTGGTGTTCCTCAACGATGTCTCGCTTTCCATGACCGCGGGCATTCCGGCGATCGTGGAGGGGACCCGCTCCATGATCCGTTCCTTTGTCCGGCCGGGCGACCGCGCCGCGCTGATGATGTTCCAGGACCGACCCCATCTGCTGGCGCCATTTACCGATTCGATCTGGAAATTGGACGAGGGCCTGGTGCGGCTCGGGAAGGAGGCCCAGGCCGCGCCGCCCATCGGCTCGGGCATCTACGACAGCGTGGCGTACGCGCTTCACTATTTCGGCGGCATTCGGGGTCGGCGGGCCTTGCTGGTGTTTACCGACGGCTTCGACAACCTCAGCGGCTTCGGCCTCAAACATATGATGCGCTATGCCGAACAAGCAGAGGTTCGCGTTTACGTGATTGCCCAAAGCGCGGAGAACACGCCCAACCCCCTGGAGCGTCTGGCGCGCGATTCCGGCGGCGGTTACTATATTGCCTCCAACCTGCGAAGCATGATGATGGTGCTGCAACGCATCGATGAGGAACTGCGTTCCCAATACCTGCTCACCTACCAAACCTCGGTGGAGGGCGCCTCCAGCCGGGACTGCCGCGATATTCGCGTAGCCATCGGCCGCAAAAAGCTGAAGGCCAAGACGGTCAGCTCGATTTGCCCCTGAGGCGAACGAGGGGCCGCGCGCCGGAATGTATGTGATCGGACCCTTTTTCCAAGCCTCCGGTCAGGTGGAAACGGCGCTTGAAAGCGGAGGCGCGGTCGTCCGCTCAGGGTCCGTGATCATCTGACCCGCCGGGTTGGGGCGCCCGGATATAGAGCTGAAACGGGCCCCAATAATAGGGTTTGCGGTAGTTGCCCTTCTCCCGCAACAATACCAACTTGGCGTTGCGCAAGGCTTGAGACAGTGGTTCTCCCTGGGCCAGCCCCAGGTAAAAACGGTTCATGAGTCTGGAGGTGGAACGGTCGTCCACATCCCATAGACCGGCGACCACATGGCGCGCGCCCGCCTGCAGAAACGCCCAGGTAAATCCCACCAGGCCCTCTCCCGAGAGGGCCTTTGCGCCCGCTCCGCGGCAGGCGGAAATGGTAACGACCTCCGCGTTCAGACGTTTTTCCAGGATGTTACGGGCATACAACTTGAGATCGCGTGGGGTTGAAGAGGGTGAGAGAATGACCGCGGAATCCAGCGGGCTCTGGTGGTTGGCCTCCGCGTGGGCGATGAAGCCGATCATGGAAAAGGAACCGGGTTGGGCCGCGAAATAGGCCGCGGGCGTGGCCGCGGCGCCGCTGAGAATGGTTTTTCGGTCGGCAGGAAGATCGGAGAAATGGGATTGGATCTGGCGCATTTCCGTTTTGGCGAATTCCAGATCCGGGTAATTGGGGTCTTGGCTACGCGGGTCGCCGATCAACAGAAGGGAGTCCCTGGGCCGGAGCATGGCTTCCTCTCCGCTGGAGGCCAGGTTCAGGGAAGGCGTCACCATCAGGGTGACATCTTCGATCCAGTAGTGGGGCTCGGGCTCGTAAACGGGTAGGGTCTCGAAATTGAGGCCGTGCAGCGCGCCATCGGGAACCACAATTACGCGGAACCCCGGCTCGATATGTCGCAGGGCCGGGGCCACGAGCGTCCGGTACAGGTCTCCCCCCACCGAATGGGGCCTGACCAACGGATCGCGCAGGGACTCAATCATCTCCCGGTATTGGCTTAACTTTCTGCCGATGGCCACCTCTCCGGGTAGCTCGGAAGGGAAGATGCCTCGAGGGGAAATGGTCCACAAAAAGGAACGCTTCGGCGCCAGCCAATAAAACAGGAACACGCTGTTCGTCCGCTGTGCGGTGGCCAGCGATTTTTCGCGGAAGCGCCGCCAATCCACGGCTTCACCGCCGCCGATTTGTTCCTGTAGCGTGCGCGCCCGGCTGCGCTCCGCGATTTCCAGGGCCTTCTCCGAGTCGTCCTGGCTTACCAGGGCCTCCACGTAGTTTTGGTAAAAACGAATGAGGCGGGCGAACAGAAAGATCTCATCCTCATTGCGGAGCAGGCGTTCGCTGGTGGCCTCGATCTCGGTAATCGCCCGTTCGAAGTGATGGTTTGCCTCGTCCCAGCGGCCTTGTTCCGCGTAGAGGCTGCCCAACCCGGCATGGGCCTCCCACTTGAGCGCGGGATTGTCCGAGGCCGCGGAGAGGACCGCTTCGAAATGATCGGCCGCCACCTCGGCTTGACCCATACCCGCGGCGATGGCGGCATCATTCAATTTCGCGTAGAGAATGGAACGATTGTCCTTCCGTTGCCGCTTGAGCGATAAGGATTCTTGATTCCAAAAAGCGGCTTCCTCCCAACGTTTGCTTTCGATCAGGGTGCTGGCGAGGTTGCCCGTCCAAATAGAGGCTTGAGCGAGCTCTCCCTTTTCCAAGGCGAGGTTTTTTGCCTTGTGATAGTACGTAATCGCGGTGGAATAATCCCCTTGAAAAAAATAATTATTGCCGGTTTCTCCCAAGGTCGCGGAAAGCCCCTCGTAATCCTCTTGTTCCTGATGCTTGGGCGCGGCTTGGTTGAGATATC
>JBGTRP010000384.1:0-7144 GCA_041940685.1 Acanthopleuribacteraceae bacterium | reverse complement strand
CACGACCGCAACATCGGTGCGCCGCACCAGGCCGTTCATTCCTGCCACCACCCAATTCCAAAAGGCGAGATCACCGATAATGCCTCGCTTGAGCGTGATCTTGGTGAACTGCTTGAGCCCCGGAATCATGCGCATGGTGATGTCCTCGGAACCGTTGCGGTACTCGATCGGTGGAATTTCCACCTCGAGGCCGGAAGCCTCGGCAAACGAGCCGCGCACCGCCTGACCATCGTCGCTGACGCCGGTCACGATGACCTCGAAGTTATAATTCGCATATGGGTCTTCACGAAAAACGGGAGGCATAGCCTTTCCTCCTAAGCTTTGCCGCGGACGGGCGCCGCCTTGTCACGGGCGGCGCCGCCGGGTTTATTGATCTAAGGTGAGCGTCTTCTGCTGGATGCGGATGATGACAAATTCGGCCGGTTTGACCGGCGCGATGCCCACCTGGCAGATGAGCCGGCCATTGTCGATATCGTCCTGGGTCATGGTGGTCCGGTCGCAGATGACGAAGTAGGCCTCGTCCGGTTTAGAGCCCTGCAGGGCGCCGCTCCGCCAGACCGTGTTCAAGAAGTTGCCGATCGACTGGCGCAACCGGGCCCAAAGCGGTTCGTCATTGGGCTCGAAGACCACCCACTGGGTGCCCTGTTCGATGGATTCCTCGACAAAGATAAAGAGCCGGCGCACGTTGATGTATTTCCACGCCGAATCCGAGGTCACCACCCGCGCGCCCCAGACGCGGTTTCCGCGTCCGGAAAAGAAACGAAGGCAGTTGATGGCCAAGGGGTTGAGGATATCCTGCTCGCGGGTGACGATGTCCTGAGCGATACCGTTGATGCCCCGAATCACCTCGTTGGCGGGCGCCTTGTGAACGCCGCGGTCATTGTCGGTGCGGGCGTAGATTCCCGCCATATGCAACGAAGGCGCGACGGCCACATCTTTTTTGGCCAGCGGATCCCGCACGATGATCCAGGGGTAGTACAGCGCGGCGTAGCGCGTATCCAAGGGCTCACGGAAGCCCTGAATTCCCTCGATATCCAAGTCATCTTGCGGATCGATGATGGCGAAGCGGTCCTTGAGCAACTCGCAGTGCTGGATCAGCGAACCCTGCACCGTGCCGGACCAGATTCCGGGCGCCGCGCAAATGCTGACCTCGTCGATATCTTCCAGGGCGATGATGCCGGTGCGGTTCCCGCTCCCGCCATCGACGCCCACAAAGTCATCCACCGTTAACTGATCGAGGTTGTCCAGACCTCCGGAAAAGGTTTGGATCCCGCCGTTGGTGGCCGTGGGAAAGCTCGTCAGGCTGTTGGTGGCGTAACCGGCGCCGGTTTGAACGGTCACCAGCTTCGAGTTCTCGTTGATGTGGTTGGCCAGGTTGCTGAGCGTGCCGTCTTCGACCAGGCGCAGGTTGGAAAACAGCTCGTCGTCCTCCACCGATCCATTGACCAGGTAGCGAACCGCGACCGAGGCCTCGATCACGCGCAACTTGTGCCCCTCGAAATAGGGCAGCGTGAGGTTGCCCGAAAGCGTGAGCGTGTCGCCATTGGTGGAATTGACGGTAAAGACCTCCTTACCACTGCCGTTATCCAGCGTGACCAGGGCGCCCGTGTAAACCCTGCCGCCTCCCCAGGCGCTGATCGTGGGACCCGCGTTGGCGATGTTGGCCTTGCGCAGACGGCGGATCTGAGTGCCTGGAATCCAGTTCTCGGCAGCGGGTTTGTCCGGCGTGATTTGGAAGGTGACATTGTTGTCGAAGTTGCTGAGCGTGTACTCCTTGTTCATGATGACCACACGGTCGCCATCGGCGAAATCGGTGACATCGTCGAATTCCACGAACCAATCGCCGGCATTCTCGGTGACGCTGACCACCGTGGTCACCGCCGCGTTTCCGCCGTTGTTGGGGTCCGGCAACAGGTTGAGCGTAGCGCCCGTCATCGGCGAGACAAGAACATCGAGCGCATTGCCCCAGGCGCCCTTGTCGCGGGCGCTGAAAATCAGGGTGGTTTCATTGGCGGGCACGGGCGCGTTGCTACGGGGATGAATTTGGGCGAAATCGCCTCGCTTGGCCTTCAGCCCACCCGCGGGGAGTGGGTTATTGAGCGTGACCTGACTTCCACTGTAGGCGGTAACCGTCAGTTGCGCGATTTGGCTGCCGTCATCACCGTTGAAGAAGGTGAGCTGAGTGTTGTTGGCGACCCCGATCAAATGCGCCAGCTTCGCGGTTTGCCCGCCCTCGGCCGCGTCCGCGGTGACCGCCGCGGTCAGGCCGATCCCCAGTGTGGCGGAAGAAGACGTCGCCGCTGCGGAGAAGACCCGTTTCACGTATAGCCGTTTGCCGCCATTGTCGAAAAATCCCTTGACGGCCATGGGGAAATGCCACCAGCGGCCGCCCTCCGTGTCGTTGCCGGCCCACTTGTTGACCGTGGCGCTATCGGGCTCCTTCATAAAGCCGCCGAAAGTGCGGGTGAAATCGGCGAAGCTCGTCACCAGTTTGGGTTTGCCGCTGGAGGGCCCCCGCGTGGTGACGCCTACCGCGCCGGTGGTGCTTGTGCTGACGCCTTCAATCGGCTTCGGACCGGCGTCAATTTCCTCGACATAAACGCCTGGGCTGAGGTATTCAGGCATGGTTCCTCCTTAAAAATCATGAGACCACGATGGTCAGGCTTTGTTGCAGGGATGCCGGCAAGGTCACGAGTTCCTTGCCGATGCGACCCAGACGGTCGGTGACGTCGATGGATACGGCGACATTGGCCGGAACCCAACGCAACGCCAAACTGAAGGCGCCGTTCTCGTCGGTGAGGACGCGTTCTTCCAAGCCCTTGCGCACGAGCGCATTGGTAACGGGGAGGCCGTTGGGATCTCTGACGACACCGTGCAGGACGGGAATAAACGGCTGGTAAGCATAACTGGAGGCCGGGAGTAAAAAAGTATCCTGGGGATTCTGGGTGACCACGGCCGGGGGGTTGGCGTCGTTGTAGGGATGCACATCGAACTCGATTCCATCCGCGTTGGCCAGATAAAACGGCCGATAGCTCTTGGCTTGCAGACGCAACCTGTGCCGCCTTGATGGTTGGCCCAAGACCTCGCGGGAACGTCCTAGCCCCGGAAAAGCGACGATCCCGCCCAGCGTAATGGTCGCCCTCACATCCAAGAACCGCCAGTTGGCGCCATCTTGGATATCCAGAAACACATCGACCCTTTCCGCGGGTTTTTCTCCGGTAAACTCGTCGATCAAGCGCAGGCCAATGGGGCAATACAGGCGGGAACGCTCCTCGGGAAAAATGCGAATCGCCGGCGCCATCAGACCGCCTCCACTTCGCCATGGTCCAAGGTTCGACTGGAGACCGGCTTGACCAACTGTTCTTTCTCAGGCTCCAGGTTGACCACGCGAACCTCATAGGTCAGCGAGGTGCGGTAGGGTTTCTGGATGGCATGCCAGATTCGCGTGCGCTCTTCCAGAGTGAGCGGCGCCATGGTCAGTTTGAGCGCCTGATCCGTGTTGGCCAGGGAACCTTTGAGATCCGTGCCGCTGATAATCGCGCCGTCGTAGAGCACCTGAATCGTTCGGCCCAGGAGCTTCTGCTCGGTAAGGCGGTTATCGGCCCAAGGCGTCATCAAATAGCGCAGCAACAGGGCCACCGGCGGCTTTTTAATGGAAATATCCGGGGGCACATTGCCGCGTACGCGGGGGCGGTTGCGCTGGCTGGGATCCTCGATCACCTCGAAAAAGAAAACCGTCAGCTTGGGCGGCGTGGTTTGGACATTGCCCAAAAGATCGGAAATTTCCGCGGTGGGTGGATCCTGGGGGTCCAGCACCGTGAAGGCCTCGTCAAGTTGGTCCTTCAAGGTTGTGGATACGGCCTCGATGACATCGTAACCGGGCATGCATCGCCTCAGAGACAAAAGTGAAAGGTTCGCCGAGAAGGCGATAAGCAACGGCGATGCCATCATCAAGAAATCATACAAACAACTGGAAATAGTTGATTTATCTCGACATCTTTATTCACTACACGCTTTCGGGGTGGATATTTTTATCCACCCATTGGACGCAAAACCTCAGGGGCCAAGGATTTTGAAGGCTGGTTTTTTTTATCCAATCACGGGGACAATGAGCGCGCCGTTCTCCACGGACCGCGAAAGCCGCCTGCTTTCCGACGCATGCTCAAAAAATTATTGGAGCGGAAAAATATCCCAATATGGCTTGGGTTCCGATGCCCAGGGGATACAATGGAGTCCATGATGGAAGCGAAGAACCCGCCACGAGGCGAGACTCGTCGCGGACACTCCCGCCTCCCAATGTGTTTCCCGGGGAAATAGTCGCGATGACTTTTCATTTATATCGACCCGGTTCGCCGCTGTCTGAATTTGTAGCGACTTTCTGGAGCTTTCAGGGAGCGCCGCCGGAACACTCAAGAGAACGGTTGTTGCCGGATGGCTCGATGCAAATGGTCATCAATCTGGATGAGGATCGCTTCCGCATATTTGATCGGGTGAGTGGGGACCCGGGCAGGACCATTCGCGGGTCTCTTTTCAGCGGCGTTCGATCCCGCCATTTCGCGATAGACGCCACCAGCCGCGCCTCGTTGATGGGCATTCATTTCAAACCGGGCGGGGCCATACCCTTTTTGCAGGAACCCGGTGGAGAGTTGCGCGACATCACCCTCGGGTTGGATATTTTATGGGGAAATAGTGCGGGAGAATTGCGGGAGAAACTGCTGGAGGCGGGCAACATCCACACGCGCTTCTCCTTGTTGGAGAATTTTCTGCTTTCGCGTGCGATCAAACCCCTGGCGCGCCATCCCGCGGTTGCCTACGCTTTGCAACAGTTTGAATTGAGCTCCGGGGCAATCTCCGTGGCCGAGGTCCAAGACCGCGTGGGTCTCAGCGCGAGGCGTTTTATCGAGGTATTTCGAGATCAAACCGGTTTGACGCCCAAACTTTTTTGCCGAATTCGACGCTTCCAGACGGTGTTGTCCCTCATTGGAACCGCTCCCGGACCGGACTGGCCCGGACTGGCCTTTCAATGCGGTTATTTCGATCAGGCTCACTTAATTCGGGATTTTCGAATATTTTCAGGTCTCAATCCCAGCGCTTACCTTCGCGCCGATACAAAGCGCACCAACCACCTACCCCTCCCCTAACGATTCGAGGCTCGCGGCTGACGCCCCGGGAAGGGTCAATTTTTTCCAATACATTTCAAGAGATGCGTTCTATGTTCTTTCAGGAACACGGCCCGAGGGCCGAAACGTCTATTCCATCATCAGGAGGATCTTCATGACGGTCAAACCCATACCGGACGGTTATCACAGCATAACGCCCTACATGTTCGCCAAGAACGTGGAGCAAGAAATCGATTTCATGAAACGGGCATTCGGAGCGGAGGTAACCGAATGCCTGCGGGACGGGGGCGGCGCGATCATGCACGCCGAGGCCCGAATCGGGGATTCCATCGTAATGATGAGCCCGGGCAAGGGTGATTTCCAGAATCTCCCCTGTTCCTTCTACCTTTATGTGAAGGACACGGACGCGGCCTATGAAAAGGCGCTCGCCGCGGGCGCGACCTCGCTCGCGGCGCCGGACGACCAGTTCTACGGCGACCGCAACGCGGGCGTACGCGATCCGGGCGGCCACTACTGGTGGATCGCCACCCATGTGGAAGACGTCTCGCCCGAGGAAATGGCGCGCCGCGCCAAAGCCTACGCGGCCAGCAAGGGCGCCTGAGGAGTAGGAGGCTGACCGGGGAGAAGGCGGCGGCCATCGCCACCGCCCTCTCAAGGCTCAATGTCTCGGCGGCAGCCAGGCTCCGGCCATCAGCTTGCCGTCATAGGGCTGAGCAAAGTATTGGACAAAGGCCGCCAGTTTCTGTCCGTTCTTGCCGGTAATGGTCATGGTGGCGATGTCCTCTGGGTTGACCTTGCCCAGCATGCCGCTTTGCAAAACCGCGCCGCCATCAAGGCGCAGGTGGCCTTTACCCGAAACCAGCGCGTCGCCCTCCCCCAACAGGGCTCCATCCGCGGCGCGAGCTTCCAGGCGGATAGAGGCGTCCGTTGCGCCGGCATTGAAAATGGAAATCATGGTTTCCCATTTTCCCGCTCGCATGGACACATGGGGCACATGGAAACGGTGACCGTATTCCGTGACGGCCATGGGACTATCGCCATACCCGCCGGAATCGCTCGCCTTGATGGGCAGTACATTGCCAAAAGCGTCAATCATCAGCGATAGGGGCTGGCTGGCCTCAAATTCGATGCTGGCGTCCTCGGGAATGAAGGGCCAATCGGCGGTTTGAGGCAGAAGGTTTTGCGTGGAAACGTACTTATAGGAACGGGGAGGGATTTCAATGGTTTGGGCCGTCAGGAGGATACCGCGACGGTCCCGCACCTTAAAGGTCACCCAAGCGGCGGAAGAGTTGGGATTCCATCCATGGACAAATCCATAGGCGTACGGCAATAGGCCGGCAAGCCCCTCGTTTCCGCCGATTACCACATCCAACAGTCGATACTCGCCAAAACGGCTTTCCCAGGCGGTGGCGTCAACCTTTAGAGCGCCCTCGCTTTCCCAGGTTACCGAGCGCGATTCACCGGGCAGGTAGTCGGGATTGATGTCCTTGAGGGACCCACGCCAGGAACCCATGGGCGCCAATTCCACCGAGTAGGTTTCCGGCTCGCCGGCAGGGTCGCTCCAGAAGTGGACAAGTAGCCGCGCGTTCTCGGTCTGAGACGGGTTGAGCATAGCGAAGAAGGGGTGGAGATTGCGGCCTGGCTCGTCGCCCGCCAGAAACCCGGAGCGGAATACCTCGCCCGCGTGGATGCGCGCGACAGCGCCATCCGCACCCCGCCCATCGAGGGTCAGGACATCCAGGCGTTCCTCGGCTTCGAGTTCCAACATATGGACCGCCGCCGCGTCCACGCCATCGCCGATGGGGTTACATACCAGCAGGCTGCCGCGGTTCCCACCACCGGTGATGGTCACGCCGCTGATGAAGGGCGACGAAGAAGTACTCGACCTGAAGAACAAGTTCCAGGCCGCCCTGGACAACCACCCCGGCGTACCGCGCCCGCAATTGATGGTGCTGCGCCACACCCACGTCCACGCCGAGAACGACAGCGCCTACTGCCAGGAGCGCGACACGCTGGTCGAGGCC
>JBGTRP010000383.1:0-7145 GCA_041940685.1 Acanthopleuribacteraceae bacterium | reverse complement strand
CCTTGGCAAGAAAAAGGTAAGAGCCTATTTTGATAAAAAGGAACGATCATGTCCCCGCTGTCTCACAAAGAAATATTGAGATTATTGGAGCGGTTGAGCCCGGATCAGATACGTGAGCGAGAAGCCCATCGTCTAGATGAAACGGGTTTGGCATTATTAGAGGAAAAGGAACGTGACCTTGAGGATGTGGAGGACTGCTTGCGAAAAGCGGGAGAACAATTCCGCGATACGCTACCAGATCCTCCCACTCTCGAGCTACCCAGATCCCAGGCAAAAACAAGCAAAAAAAAGTGTTGGTGGCTAGACAAAACTCCGCTCTGGAATTGGCTGCTCACCAGTGCGATTTTGGCGCTGATTACCGTCGCCTTTGTCTTTGTCATGAGGTGGACCTTTCCCAGGAGGATCATGTCCTTGGATGAGGAGACTCCTGGCCTTGTGCTGCGGGGAGGGCCCGCTGACGACGATAGCTCGGAGGGGATAGAGTTGGATAGAAATCTCTTCCGGGCGCTGATGGCGCGTGCGAAGTTCTTTTACCAACGCGGCGCCAAGGAAGGAAGGCCCGATTATTTGAGGGAAGCGCTCAGGGATCTACTGGCGGCTCACGAACTGGATTTTGAAAATCAGAATACCATTCGGTTGCTGGTCGAGGTTTACGAACGATTGGGCGAGGCTGAACAAGCCGCTCTCTACCGGAAAAGGCTGCTCTCGAATCCCCCCACGAATTAGCGGAGACCCTGAAAAGCGCCGGGCTCAAGCGCTCGATGCTTTGAAGGGTCAACGCCAATTGGAGAGGTTGCCAGCTTGGGGGCTTCTAAGAGGGACATCCGTCCGTGGAAGCCCCGACTGAAGGCGCACCCTTGCCCATCATCCAGCTCTGAAGCCGTAAACATGATCGAGACCGTCTTTCCCGCCTATAGCTGGTCCTGGTTTACCTAGAGCCTACAAAAGCTTGCGACAACCTTTCTGGAAACGGGGCGCAGTTCCGCCGGTCGCGGCAATGGTCCGCGGGGCAACTTGATTGGGCCGGCAAGGATTCCCAACCCGAAGTCTATTCCAAAATGCCCTCATGTATATCGCGAGCATGACATTCCTCCTGTTCGGCCTTCAAAATCGGGCCGAGAGAAAAGGGGCGCGCCGATTCCCGGCTAAGGCTTCCAACCACATCTCTTTATCCGGATGTAGGGATTCAGAGCGGGCAGTGACTCTTTCTCATGAGTTTTTGTTTTTTCTAGCAATTTGAACCGGCATTATTTTTCCCGAGCTGCCTATTGAAAATAAAAATGAATTTCTTTGAAATTTTTTTAACCTATTTCGGGGCTTCTCCGCAACTTACCCATTGAAAGTCGGCAATACAAAAACAAACTCATCAAGGCGGTCAAGGGAACCCAAAAAAATCCCGATAAAGAGCCGTCTCCCGTTGCTGGCCAATGGATTTTTGACCGGTCGAGCCCATTCCGGCCCATGGCGAAAGCTTGTCTTAAATTCTTAATAAAACAAAGACTGGAAGAGAGGAGAATATTCATGTTTTTCAATTTTCAACATAAAAATTGTTCTTTAATAAGATTAGTAATTATGACGGCAACACTCGCCAGCATTGGTTTCTTTGTTTGCCTCAACGCACAGAGCGGTGAACAGGAGCCCGGTCTCGTGGCCGCTGACGGATCAGGCAATCTTATCCGCTTGCTCGCTCACATGGAGACGGAGTCTTCTACAGGACATGCCAGAAACCCGGGCATGTCCATTCTGGAATCAAGAGCGGCAGACGGCCTGCTTTTATGGGAAGCGGAGTTGGCGCATTCGGCCCCGCTGGCGGTCACTGACCTGAAAGTCTTTCAATCGCGTGTCACCATGCTAGGCAACTTTCGCGGGTCTTTGGAGCTCAATGGCTTCATCTTCGAATCAGGAAGGAATGTACAGGCCTTTTTCGCGGTGTTTGATTTGGATGGCAACCTGCTTTGGGCGGGACAAGTTGGCGGCAATGCCAATGTGCTCGGACAGGCGCTGGTCCTCGATCGGTTTGGAATGAGCATGGTCGGCGATTTTAAGGGCCGCGGATTCCGTCTTGTCCTTCCGTGGGAAGAACCGGAACACATGGCCTCCATGTTTTCGGCTTTTGATCTCGACGGCAATGCCGAGAACCTCCTGCAGTTCCGAGCCACGCCCCTTCTGCCCTGGTCCGAGGCCGACGCCCACGGACCCCTTGATGGTGAAATGCTTGATTATATGCCCATCGTGGACTCCCAGGATGACAATCAGGACCCCGAGGGCGGCCCCCCGGAACCGCCCACTCCCCCGGGAACGGTCCTGAACCCTGCGGAAAAGGAAAGTATTTGATCTCCGAATCATTCAATCGGAGCGTTCCCTAAGGGGTAAAAACGCGGGTTGTGTCGCGAGCCGAAGCGCTCCGGGATAGCTCGCGTTTTTACACCTTTTGAGAAGGCGTAAGTCACCCATAATCCCCATTCTCAAACTCGCGGAGACTTCTTGGTGGAGCAGGGTTTCTCCCAGGGATGAAGCCAATTTTCCGGCTCTACCCCGAGCGCATCGGCCACGCGGTTGATGTAGTTGAAGTACCCGATGATTTGGGTAGCATCGTGGATGGCTCGGTCGCTAAAGCCAAACTCGCGAAGAGTATGCAGATCCGATTCACACATTTCGCCAGGGTTGTGGGTCAGTTTCTCTGCAAAGGCGCAAAGAGCCCGGTTCTCGGGGCTCATGGGAGCCCGCCGCCAATCCACCGCGAGTTGGCGAACCCAGTGATCGGCTGCCTCGGCATCCGTCATTCCAAAATCCGCGGCGACCTCGGCACGGAGGTCGTGAGCATGCGCCCGCGTTCAGTAGAAACAGTGGTTCTCCGAGGAAACGATCACGGCCAACATTTCTCTTTGCCCACGGCTCAGCGGAGAGGCGCCCTTCATCAGACAGCCATAAAAATCCATGGAGGTCTTAAGGGCGGAGGGGTTTTGGCTCATGACCGCCACGATTCCCCAAATCCGTCCCGCACGCTGGATGGCGGCATCGTACATTCTTTTGAGCAGGCCCTTGGCCTCCTCTACAGAAACGATTCGAATCCACGCCATATCACTATACCTTTAATGGTTTGCTTCGGCCCGCCTCGGCCAACATATTCTATCCCCTCAGCCTATACCGTACGCACCCGAATGGCAATAAGGGTCACATCATCGCGCTGGGGCACCTCGCCGGAAAACCGCTTGACCTCCCCCAGCAAACCCTTCAATAGGGTCTCCAGTGGCGCCGAGTCGTGCCCTTCCAAGTAGGAAACGACCCGTTCCTCTCCAAATAGACGCTCCCTTTCATCCGCCGCCTCGGTAAGTCCATCGGTGTAAAACAGCAGCACATCCCCCGGTTCAAGCTGCCAAAGCCGTTCTACAAAATTCCAGCGGGGCTTGACGCCCAGGGGAATGTCCCGCTCGGCAATGGTGTCCGGGCTCAATTGACGCCCCCCCCGAATGAGAATGGGATCCATATGGCCGGCATTGGCCAGCGATAGGCGACCCATTTCCAAGTTGAGCGATGCGATCAGGCCGGTGGTGAAAATCCGCTTATCCGTCTTTTTGTACATTGGGTAGTTGATTTTGGATAGGATGGTGCCCGGCGAATGGCAACTGCCGATTTCGCTGTAAACCAGGCCGCTGGTCATTACCGAAATAATGGCCGCCTCCATGGATTTGCCACTGACATCCATGATGGCCATTCCCAAGTGCTCCATTTTGTCATCCAACCAAAAATAATCGAAGAAGTCGCCACCCACCTCGCGCGCGGGTTCGCAGAGTCCGTGAATTTCGTAACGGTCCAGGACGGGCGGAGATTTGGGCATGAGGCTCATTTGCATGCGGTGGGCGGTGCGGATCTCGTTAAAAATACGCGCCTGCTCCAACTTTTTGC
Organism: Acanthopleuribacteraceae bacterium; assembly: GCA_041940685.1. GTDB lineage: Bacteria > Acidobacteriota > Holophagae > Acanthopleuribacterales > Acanthopleuribacteraceae > JBGTRP01. The sequence continues at coordinate 3,239 of JBGTRP010000383.1, read as the reverse complement.
CGAGCCGAATTCGGTTGATGAGATATCCGATCAAAAGAGCCAGGATCGCGATCATCACCAAAAACCAGGTACTCAGCCAAAAAGGACGTTGGATGCGGAATGAGAATAGCACCGGTTTTTCGCTGGCGTAGAGGTCTCGATTGTAGGCGGTAATTTCGAAATGGTATGCCCCGGGCCGTAGACTTGGAAAATGGAGAGTGGGCTCATGAGTCACGCCCGTGGTGGTCGCGCTTTCTGATTCACCCTTGAGTTTGTAGGCGAATTGAATCTGCTCGGAACCCCGCCGTAGATGTATGCCGCCGACCTCGAAGATCAAATCGTTTTGATGGTGGGCAAGGACAAGGCCCGAAAGCCGTGGCAGTTCTTGGGGCCCATCGTAAAGGCCGACCAGCTCGATTCTGGGACCATTAGGGTTTTCCCGATAGCGCTGCACCCCGTTTCTACTGCGAATCCAAAGACCCTCATCCGCGTCGGGCTCAATATCGGTAATTTCAGGGTCCAGCAGACCATCGGCGGTTGAGAGCTTTGTCAACAAACGGTCCTGCCGGTTGGCGAAATCCTGCCATTTATTGATACCGCCATTGGTTGCAATCCATAGATTTCCAGCTCGATCCCAGGCTACATCGCTTGGCAGATTCCCCGAAAGGCCGTCGGCGATAGTGAGATGGCGCGTGCCCGCCTCCTCCAGGCGAGTAAGTCCCTTCTCGCTGAAAAACCAATGATTTTCACGGGAGTCGAGAACGACTCGCTGTATTTTATTGGTCAAAAGGCCACGCTTTTCGTTCCATCGGGTCGCAACTTTTCCGTCGAAGCGGACCAGGTCGGTGCGTTCGAAATCAAGATTGGAGCCGGTGGGTTGTTTTGCCAAGCTCAACCAAAGCTCATCGCCTTTTCCAGGCATGATCAATACTACCGCGCGGGCTTCCGTCGTGGTAAAAGGTGGGAATTGTTCCACCTTTTGACCGTCATAGCGGAAAAGACCCTGAAAGGTTCCAAACCACCAGTTCTCGCCGTCAAAATGGCGAGAAATCAACTCTTTCTCAGGCAACAAATCGCCAATCAATACATCCTTGCGGGCGCCGTCGCGGTATTCAACCAAACGATCCCCACCATACAGCCACACGCCGCCCTTCTCTTGCGGGTAGATGCCGAGAATGATATCGAACTGTCCGATCGAGGTGAAACGTTCCGCATCGGGCTCACATGACCATATTTCTCGATTGTTGTCGGCAATCCAAATCCGGCCATCTCGATCCTCGACCATGATGGAAACGCCGTGTATCAGCAGGTCCGCGGGTGCTGGGACCAGGAAGCGATTGCCGTTGAGAAAGGCAATCCCTCCGGTAGTTCCCGCCCAAACCCGACCGCCACGATCCGTGAGCAGCAGATGAACCTCATTAGAGGGCAAGCCGTCTTCCATGGTGTAGCTTCGAAACCCCCGCTGATCGTAGCAGCCCAACCCGCGCAACGAGGGAAACCAAAGCGAACCCTCAGGGTCGCGGATGATAGATCGGGCCTGGCTCCAAAATGGAACCCTCCTGCTGGTCGGATCCTGCAGAAAGGTTTCGAAGGAAGAGCTCTCCAGACGGTTGAACCCACCGCGAGTACCGATCCATAGCAACCCATTTTCTCGTTCCAAAAGGCAGGTAACCAAATTGGAGGATAGTCCGTCCTCCGATTTGAGGGTCCAAAGCCGATCCTGCCAATAGCCGCCCAACCCCTTGGCCGAGGTGAACCAGATTCGTCCTGACGAGTCTTGAAAAATGGAAGAAATCGAATCGCTGATTAGGCCATCCGACTCCCGAAACAAGCGGAGCGTTTCCCCATCCCAACGGGCAACGCCGCCCCTGGCGAGGGTCATCCAAACCGCCCCATCCCTGGCCTCAAAAAGGGAATACACAATGGGCGAGGGCAGTTGCTCGTTAAATGAGACGGGTTGAAAAATCCCTCGCCTCAGGATGGCCAAACCCTTGTGGGTCGCCACCCAAAGCCGGCCCTCCTTGTCTTGCAGAAAACCATTTACGGTTTGGTGGGGTATACCCTCCCGCGTCTCAAAATATTCCCAGCCCCTTTCTTCGCCATGGAACACGGCCGCGCCGCCGAAGCGGAATCCCAACCAGATCCGCCCCTCCCGGTCTTGAAAAATGGCGCCCACGCGAGAGTTCAATTTCTCCTCGCCCTCGCTGATATTGACCCGCTCCGTAGGGCTCACTTTCCAAATCGTATCGCCCGAATTGAGCCATACTTGTCCCTCTCGATCGACCGTGTAGGAACGTATCCGCTCGTTTTTATCGGTAAAACAAAGGCGAAAGTTCCCGTTTCGCCAGAGAAACACTTGATGTTGGGTCACCACCCAAAAGCCGCCCTGATGATCGTCCAGCAGGTCGAGAACTTTTCCCTGTGGCGCATTTTCCAGCAAAGTCATATCATCGAAACGGCGACCGTCGAAGCGACATAACCCCGCGGATGTACCCACCCACAGGAAACCGCCCGGCTCTTGATAAAGCGCGCTGACTTGATTGTGAATCAACCCATGCCGCGTGGAAAAGGAGTCCAAATGGCCCTGGATTTCCATGGCCTGGACAAAAGCCGACCACATACATATGGTGATAAGCATGAATTTCATAGCGGCAAATTCGCGGGCAAGTCGTGACTATTGAATCGCGGCTTCCTCATCCAGGTCTCGGGACATGGTCATGTCCAGGTCGATTTGCGTTTCCCCCTCGGGCCCCAAAATATTGATGGATTGGTGGGTCTGAAAACGCGCGCCGATTTCCATGCCGCTCTCCTCGTCCAATAATCGCTTTCCACCAAAGGTTCCCTCTACCGAACCCTCCGTTTCCCGCATGGTCCCCGTAAAGTTGCCCTCAAAAGAGACCTCGAAGCAATTCCGACCCTCGTAGGTTTTCATTTGCTCCAGCTTGGACTTTAATTGGTAGATTTGGTCCATGTCTCCAATGGGTAATTCCATGGTGATCGTACCCTCGCTATCCCACTCCTCTCCCATGGTTACGGGCCCTCTCGGCAAAAAGGCTTCGGCCGGCCAGCGTGAATAGTTCTGTTTGTAGAAATCAAAAGACGCCTTGGCGTCCTCAGGCAAGGTAGCGGGAGGAATCACATCGTGGACATTTCCGCGGCTATCCATTTTCAGCACGATGGGCTGGCGCACCAACTTGGAGAAATTAAAGAATTCTGAACCCGGTGAATGGGCATCCGCCTCGCAGGAAAGGATCTCCACC
>JBGTRP010000382.1:0-7148 GCA_041940685.1 Acanthopleuribacteraceae bacterium | reverse complement strand
CGGCATTTACATCAACCGCCGTACACGAGCGGTCCGTTCCGGATAATTCTCCGGGCCCTCCGCGGAAGGGCGTCCATCCAACCGGGATAGCCGCCTTGGCGATCAAAATCTTTACTCTTGTGTCTGGCTTTGGAAATGCCAAGGCGGCAGTTACAGGAACCAAACGGCAAGCGAGGGCAGAGCTATCTCCACTCGCGGTTTGTTGCAGCGATGCTTGAAAGCTCTTCTCGGTCCAGCTTGACCGGCTTGGCGCCCCCGGCTTGGCCCCCCGGCTGGGCGCCCCCGTCGCATCCCGCTAGGTAATTGGCGCACAAAAAGGAAATCCGATTAATTAGATATAATCGGTTATCGGAAATCATGAGATGTGGCCAAATACGACCGATTTTTGTGGCTAAATATCGCCCATGGCCGTATGTTGTCACTTTTGCGAAGAATTCCACGCCCAAACCGGCAGGCCATCGCCGGTAACCATCCCTTTGAAAGCCGCGATCTCCTAATGCCGAATGTTATTTTCGCGTAAGCTGATTCTTTCGTGGGTCGGGGTCGTCCGTCACCCAGAGCGAGGCCCGCCAAGGGCTCTCGCCGTTGCGCGCTCGCGGCGGGAAACGCGGGAAAGTACAAAGCGAAATGTTTTTTCTCCTTGCTGTCCTTGGATTTGTGAACTTTGGCACGCGGATTGCTCAATATAGCCATAGCAAATGCGATGCTGCTTAGGATCTGCAGAACTCGCATATACGTTTCTTCCTCATTATTTCGGCGCTTTGCGGGCTTTCACCGGCCATCATGGCGCCGTTTTTTTTGCCTTTTTCTCAGAAACGGCGGTTCCCCCGCCATCCGAAGGGAAACGCCGTGATTCGTCGGCTTCAGGTTCCGAGCCGAGCGATGAAAAAATGCCCTTGCTCCAGGTCGGCCCGGCCGGGCGTCGCCGACGGATCTCCTTACTCTAAGCGGGGAGTCTCGCGGCCATTCGGGATAGCGCAACAGGAACCCGTGGAAATCCCTCGGGAAAAAGAGGTGAGAGGTTCTAAACATTCGGCGCGCGTTCTTCTCTGATAACCGTCAACTGCCCTCTGAACTCTGCCCCCTGATCTCTGGATACCGGGCGCCTTGCGACGCCCGGTGCCAAGAAATCCCAGATGGTTTGTTCCGGCATTCGGGTGGGGGCATGATAGGAAAGGTCACCTTCCTGCCGGAACACCGCTCAACTTACATCCCTGGCTCTCAAAAGGCTTGATCGAATCATGACCTTTCTGTGACATTTCTGTTACCTGTTGTAAGTTGTTTTTCCCCAAACTTTTAAGCGCATAAGTGACTGGTGGTTTTTTGCCCCGCGCTCCTAGATTCGATGATAAAAGCATGAAGCTAGCCCCGAAAAGAAAGGGAAGAAAGGTCAAAGCCGGACTAAGAAATGCTCACCACGAATCACACCAAAACCACAAATGAAAACCCAACCATTGGTGTTGGGCCTCATTCATGTTTACCCTTCTTCTCCGTGACCTCCGCGGCTCCGTGGTGGTTTATTCTTCCAATTCTCATCCTGAACAGGAAATGGAAGACGCCTCTTCTACTTGATTCATGGCGCGTCATAGCCGAAGCTGGAAAACACTAGGTGAAAGCCTTCGATCATCTCGGCCTCCTCCTCATCCGGCGCCTGGCCGATGAGGAAGCAGACCCGGTCTCCGGCCGGGTAGCGCCGGTAATGGCGCGTATGCGGCAAGCTTTGCTCGTCCATGCGGACGGTGAAGTACTCGGCCAGGCCCTCCATGCCTTGTTTCATCTCCACCTTGCCGAAGGAGGAAACGCCGATCCCCGCGCCGTGCGGCTCTTCCAGGGCCGATTCGGAAAAGGCCGCGGCGAACGCCTCCAAGCCCATGGCCTCCGCCGCGGGGTAGACCTGAACCAAAAGAATCGCCTCGCCCGGCGATTCCAGCAAAACATAGCGCACCGCCTCGTCTTCCACGTCCGCGCTAACCTCCCAGGCGCCCGGATATTCAAAGCTCAGACCGTCGTGTTCGTAACCCCGCGGCTGGCCGGTTTTGGCCCTGGTTTCGCCACAACCCAGCATGGCCGCCAGCGCCAGCAACACCCCCGGGCCGGCCGCCCAGACATTCATAGCTCGTTCCCCTCCGATCAATGGAAGCCTCCCCGGCGTTTCCCGGCCACCCGGGCAAAAAACCTGGCGAATTCAGACAACTCCCGAATCCGGATCGGGTTGTTGCTAATCCTTTCAGGGATTCAGCGGGAACACAACCGCCAATACAGGCAAAAACCCAAGCGGGGTCGCGCCCGACGCAAGGCTCCGGCGGAACGTCTCGCTTGGCTCCGAGGGAAAACCGCCGCAAATGGAGAGGACTTTCTATTTCCCATCCGCGATGATCCGCGTCCATCCGCGGCCGCTTTTGAACCCGGGCCGAGGGCCGATGTCAGAGGACAATTTTCCCGAAAAGGTTTGAAAAACCAAGAAGTTACCTTATTCTTTTTTTCTTGAATTCGTTTTTGCGATAAAATTTTGACCAGCCAAGTCAATCGAATCCTATTCGAGGAGGTTGTGGGAGGCGGGGAAAACCCCGGACCGGCGGTTCCTTTTTCCCGGCCTCTCAAGCAAAAATGAGTGTCACCCTTTTGATCAGCGGCATCGCGCAAGGCATTTTGGCCAATATCTTGACCCGGTTCGGGGAAAACTACACCCAATCCAAGCTCAAACGATCCAAGCCGGGAAAAATTTTCGGCCTCTATTTCGGCAACCCTTCCTTTGAGCAGAAGTTCCTGGCCGCCACCGAGCGGGCGCTGGGTTTCCTGTTCGAGCAACAGCCGCGACTCAAGCAAGCGGGTTGGCGCTGGGTGGGCCAGACCTTGCAGAAATCATCACTGGTCTACGATCTGTGGTGGCAGTTGCTCGCCGGCCGCGCCCCGGACCGCGAGACCTTCGCCGCCCAAACCGAAAAAGCCTTCAAGCGCCAAGTTGGCCTCAAGCTTTTGGAGGAGATGAAGTTTGACGCCCAGGCCTTCGGCCGCTCCTTTTACGATAGTTACCGCAAGGCGCTACGGGCGAGTCTTCCCGAGGCGGAGCAACTCTTCTCGGGCCAAGAGGTTCAGCGAGGCTTGCAAAAGCTCTCGGATAGCCTGGAGATTTCGGCCCAAAACGACGCCCAAATCCTGGCGGGCGTCGCCGAAATCCTGAAAAGGCTGGAGCCACGGGGCGTTTCCCAAACCAACCGGGTGGCGGCCATTTCCGATACCAAACCCATTTTTGAGGTTTTGCCCTCGGGCCAGGCGGGCAGGGCCGCCTTCGATCACCTGGTCCAGATCCTCTCGCTGCTGGCGTTTCGAAAAAAGGGCGAGGTCCCGGAGCCCGCCGAAACGGCCTTTCTCCCGCGCGATAGCTCCGCGGATTTGCTGCACCCACTGGCGATCGGCAACACCCTGGTTCAGGTGAGCCATGCCCGCTCTCCCTTTTCCGCCGCAATGAAAAAAGCCGTTTCCCAAACCCTGGCCCTGGGCTTCGAGGACGAGCGCATGAAACCCGAACGCTGGGTGTTGGTAACGCCGGGCGATCTTGCGGAGAAGGCGGCCGGGAAAACCCGCGCGGATTCCCTTTGGTTCAAAGATCTGGAAACCACTTTGCAGCTCTCCTTTCCCATCGAGTTTTGGGGCGATACCCGCCTCAAGCAACAATTGATGAAAACCCCCCTGCTCTGTCTCTCCTACTACCCGGAACTGGTGGCCGGCGGCGTGGAAAAGGTGGAACGGCTGCGCCAAACCCGGCGCGAATACGACGATAACCTGATCCTCAAGTACCGCCGCATCAACTTTGTGGGCATGTCCGTGCTCAAGGAGGAGGCGGCCAAGGGTCTGCCCATGGAGCGCATCTACATGCCGCTCGAATTGGCCAGGGCCGGGGAGAAGAGCGGCGAAGACGTGGTGAATCCGCTGGAGTTGCTGTCCCCCGGCCGGCGCTCCGTGATCCTGGGCGATCCCGGCTCCGGCAAGTCGACCCTGGTCAAGTTCCTGGCCCTGGCCGGCATTTACCCGAACCTGAAGCGCAAGTACCGAACGCGCACGGACGAGCGCCTGCCCGTGGTGGTGATCCTGCGTGAGTACGCGGAACGCCTGCGTGAGAACAAAAACCTCGCCCTGCTCGATTACCTGCACGAGGCGGTCCGCGCGGATTTCTGCCCCGGCGGCGTGGCGCCCGACTTTTTCAAGTTTTACCTGATCGCGGGCCGCGCCCTGCTCTTTTTCGATGGCCTGGACGAACTGCCCAGCCCGCAAATGAAAGAAATTGTTCGTGACCGGGTGAACAGCCTGGCCGCCAGCTTTCCCGGCAACAGCTTCCTCATCACCTCGCGCGAGGTCGGCTATGACGAGATTCGCTTTGACGACCGCGCCTACAACCACTTCCGCGTGGCGCCTCTGGCCATGCCGCAAATCCAGGCCTTCGTGGAGGATTGGTACGCGGTGCGCCTGGAACACAGAGCGGAGCGCGGGGAGCATGTCGAGGATTTGTTGCGGATTTTAAACGACCCGGATCAGGAGGCCCTGCGAACCCTCGCCAAAAATCCGCTGCTGCTCACCATCCTGACCCTGGTTCACCGCATCGACGCGGTGCTGCCGGATCAGCGCGTGGTGCTCTACCAAAAATGCACAGAAACCCTGCTGGTCACTTGGCATGATTGGAAGTACCGCCAGGCCGGCCACCAAAAGAACAAACGCGAGGAGCGCTACAACCGCCGCCGCATGGAGGCCATTGCCCACTGGATGCACGGCAGGGCGTCCAAGGGCAAGGACGGCCAGCGGGCGCTGGCGCCCTATCCCGAACTGCACGGCTTTCTGACCGGGCACATCGAGGACAAGGAAAAAATTCCGCCGGACCTGGACGCGGAAGATCTGGCGGAGGAGTTCCTGCGTTTCGTCAAGGAAAAGGCGGGCCTGATGATCGAGGCCGGCGACCGCCAATACAGCTTCATCCACCTCACATTCCAGGAGTACCTCACCGCGGTCCACATCCAAAACCGGGCCGAAAAAGAGGGCATCGCCGGGGTGTGGCGGGCCATCCGGAAGCCCTGCCGCCAGTCATCCTGGCATGAGGTGGTGCGCCTGCTGATCTCCGGCCTGCAACTGGATGAAAACCAGGAATACCTCATCGAGAAGATCCTCGAAACCTGCAAACAGCGGCCCAGCCCGCAACTGGCCAGGCTGCTGGGCGGCATCCTGCTGGACAACCCGGCCCCGGCCGAGGATCATGCCCCGGCCATGCTGACCCTCATCCTCGAGGAGGCCATGCGGCCGGGCAACGGGGAAGACCTGCAAGCGCTGCTCAAACAATTGACCGCCTGGCGCAACAAAGAAACCCGGCGCGAAGAATTGTTGGAGGAATGCTTTCGCGCCCTGTGGGCCGCCTCGCAGGCGCCGAAGGATAACCTCGCCCTGCTGGCTACCTGTTTGGGATGGCGCGAACAAAAGCTAGCGGAATGGTTCGCCGAGGATGTATCGGCCCTACAGCCAACCTGGTTTCCCAGCTTGATTTGTGCCCGGCAAAGCGAAAACCCTGCCGGGAAGGAGGGCTTGAAACGCCTTGACGTCGCCCGGCATCTGCTATCTTTATCTTCAGACGGTGGCAATTTTATCGCGGCCCTGTTGCGCAATTTGGACGCACTGTTCTACCCATCATCTTCGCAAAAGCTCGGTTTCGAAATGCAAATGGTCGCGGGTCTCCATTCCGGGCCCACCTCTGATTTCACCTTCAACCTCCTTTGCAATCTATTTCTGACACCCTCGGATCTAAAAACGGGCTGGGAGTTGAAACCCCGAATCGGAAACAACTTCGAGCGCTTTTTTCAGGCTCGGGCTCGGGCTCGGGATCGGGCTCTGGCTCGGGCTCTGGCTCGGGATCGGGATCGGGCTCTGGCTTGGGCTCGGGATCGGGCTCGGGATCGGGATCGGGCTCTGGCTTGGGCTCGGGATCGGGCTCTGGCCTCCGCATTAAAGGATAGAAAAAAAGATTTCCTGCGCGCCAGCCTCGAACAAAACGAGGCGCTGTTTCTCGTGGTAGATCTGATCCTTGAAGCCTTAAAGCTTTCCCCGACCCGCCTGTGGCGGGAGGCGCTCGTCACCCGATTGCCCCATGTCCTGGTGCGGGCCAGGGATCGCCTACTCGAGGCTTGGCGGGACTGCGAGACCGCATTCGCGGAGGGCAAGGCTTTGGAAGGCCAGCATTATCTGGCCGGGGAAATGCTGTTGTTCGATGCGGGGCTATACCTGATCGGCGCCTTGAACTCCGTCGATGAAAGCCCCTTCCGCGAGCTGGCCGAGCAAACCCGGACCCACGAATCGCCGCCCCTGAGAATCGCCCACTGCCTGCGCGATCTGGCTTACGGGGACGCCTCCCGCGCCGACGATCTGGTGGCCATGGTGCATTCCCAAGACCCGGCCTATCGCGACATTTTTGTAAGCTGTTATTGGATCGAGGCCTAGCCCAACCCAACTACCCCGCGCCGCAAAGGCCGCTCCACCGCGCGTTTTTGTTGGGGATCTCCCCATTCCATTGCGGCGCGGCGGTTTCCACAAAAACCCGCGTTCGCGCCATAGCCCATGTCGTAACAGAAAGCCTGGCGCAATCGGGTTTCATCTACAGGCAGATCGAGCGCGTCATCAGACAAGCCAATTGACGTAGCATTCACAATGATGCTCACATCATCATTTATCGGGCGATCCAGGCGTCGTGCCTCGACCTTTCCATTGCCTGTGAACGGTGCCAGGTCATCACGCAACGTCTCCGCTTTAGCCAGGGTTCGGTTGGCGATTAAAATCTTACGTGCGCCTGCTCGCAGAAGAGGCAGCACAACTCCCCTCGCAGCACCTCCTGCACCAAGTATCAGCACAGCCTGGTCATCGAGGCTGACCGCGCAGCGCGTCGTCAAGTCGGTCACCAGCCCCCAGCCATCTGTGTTGTATCCCGCGGCACCTTCACTCGTAAAATGGATCGTATTGACGGCGTGTGCAGCGCTTGCGATTTCATCGCGCCGATCCACATACTGATACGCTGCTGTCTTGAGCGGCACTGTGACATTCATGCCAAGCCCGCCTGCGTCCCTGAAGCGCTCAGCTTCTCTTGCGAACGCTTCTTCAACTACCCGTGTCTTGGCGTA
>JBGTRP010000381.1:0-7152 GCA_041940685.1 Acanthopleuribacteraceae bacterium | reverse complement strand
ACTCCCTCGCCGTTGGTTGGCCACGGAGGTCCAGGCGCAGGACAAGGCTATTGACAAAAAAGCCGATCAACGCCTCGGTCTCGACCCGATTGCGATTGGCGACCGCGGTGCCGATGGGGAAATCGGTTTGGCCCGAGTAACGGGCAAGCAGGATCTGAAACGCGGTCAGCAGCGCCATGTAAAGCGTGGCGCCCTCACGAGTCGCGAACCCTTGAAATTCCTCGGCGAGTCCGGCGTCCAATTCAATATGCTCCAGCGCACCACGAAAGCTTTGCTGTTTGGGCCGGGGCATGTCCGTGGCCAACTCCAGAACGGGGAGATGCGGACCCAGGGCTGCTTTCCAAAAGGCTAGGTCCGGGGCCAGGCGCTCTCCGCTGAGCCGCTCCCGTTGCCAGAGCGCGAAATCGGCATATCCCACGCCAGGCCGGGCGTTTTCGGGTTTGCAACCTTCCAGACTAGCCGAATAGGCGCGATTGCATTCACTGACAAGAATCCCCAGGGAGAATCCGTCAGAAACGATGTGGTGCATGTTCAGCAAAAGCGCGGATTCCTCTTGCGAAAAGCGGATCAGGCTCGCCCGGAAAAGCAGTGCGTATTTCAAATCAAAGGGAAGGCGGGCGTCCCTGACCGCGAGCGAACGGTATTCGCGCTTCCCGCATTCGGGTAACAAGCCGCCCAGGTCCACCACCGGGAGAGGAACGGGCTCAAAGGCTTCGATGATTTGGGTCGGCTCCTCGCCGTGGAGCTCGAAACGGGTCCGCAAGGATTCGTGCCGGGAAACAACCTGGTTGAGGGAAGTTTCCAGCGCCCGATTCGACAGGGGCCCGGTGAGGCGATAGGCGCCGGACACATTGTAGGCCGGGTTTCCGGGGTCCATTTGGTCGATGAACCATAGGCGGGACTGTGCGAAAGAGAGGGGCAGGTCCTTTGCCCGATCGGCCCTGGGGATTTCCTCCTCCGCAACCCCTTCTCCTCGGTTGCCGCTTTCCACGATCTCGGCGAGCGCGGAGATGGTCGGATCGGCAAAGAAACCTCCGAGGGAAATGTCGGCGCCGAAACCCTGGCGAATCCGCGCGAGGATCCTTGTGGCCAACAGGGAATGTCCGCCCAGAGAGAGAAAATTATCCTGAATTCCAACTCTCTCGATACCCAGCAATTCGCGCCAGATAGCGGCCAGTTTTCGTTCGGTTTTCGTTCGCGGCGGGACAAACGCGGCTTCCAAGGCGTCGCGCGACAATACCGGCTCGGGTAAGGCCTTGCGGTTGATCTTGCCATTGGGTAAAAGCGGCAGCGCCTCCATCAGCACGATCGCGTTGGGAACCATGTACTCGGGCAATCGCTCGGAGAGGGCGCGTCTCAAGCCCGGGATCGTCGGCTTGATGGCGGCATGGCGATCGATTTGCGCGTAAGCCGCCAGGTATTGATCACCCCGGCCGTCCTTCCGGGCCACGACCACGGAGGTGGTTATCCCCTCCTGCTCGTTCAGCGCCGCCTCGATTTCCCCCAATTCAATGCGGAAGCCCCGAATCTTGACCTGATGATCGATTCTGCCGAGAAAGTCCAGGTCGCCCTCGGCATTCAGGCGCACGAGATCGCCGCTGTGGTAGAGGCGGCCGCCGGCCTCGGGGCCGAACGGGTTCGGCACAAAACGCTCCGCGGTGGTGGCGGGCCGGTGGAGGTAGCCGCGCGACAATCCGGTTCCCGTCAGCAAAAGCTCGCCGGCCTCTCCCCGCGGCACCAGATTCATGCGGGCATCGACTACATGGCCGTCCGTGTTGGTGATGGGCCGGCCGATATGGGGCGGCCTACCCACGCGCATGAGCGCCGCGGTCGAGAATACCGTGTCCTCAGATGGCCCGTATAGATTGAAGAATTCCTCGATATGGGGCGCGGCGTAAAGATCGTCAATCAGTTGAGCCTGGAAAGGTTCTCCAGCGAGGTTGACCGTTTGTACGGATGGCGGCAATGGCGCCTTTTTTAACAACTCGCTGATGGCCGAGGGTACGGTGTTGATAAGCGTGATCCGATCCATGGCAGGGTGTTGATGAAGGTTGAGGATGTTGTCCAGAAGGATCATGGCGCCGCCCCAGGCGAAGGGCATGAACAGCTCGAATATGGAGAGGTCGAAACAGATCGAGGTCGCGGCAAGAATGCCCGCGAGATGGTCCGGGACGAAATATGCGCGGCACCAATACAGGAAGCTGACCGCGTTGGCGTGGGTAATGGCCACGCCCTTGGGAAGGCCCGTCGAACCGGAGGTATAGATCACATAGGCCAGATTTTTTGGGCTCCAGCCGGAAACCTCGGGATTGGCGGCCGATTGCCGCGCAAGATTCTCTTGCTCGCGGTCGAGAAGCAATGGGCGGCTTTGTGTTGCTGGAAGCCGATCGCTAAGCCCGCTTTCCGTTAGGAGCAGCGGAGCCCGCGTATCCTCCAACATAAAGGCGATTCGGTCGGATGGATAGGCAGGGTCCAGCGGGACATAGGCGCCGCCTGCCTTGAGGATGCCAAGCAGTGCCACCACGAGATCCGGCGTCCTGGACATGCAGACGGCAACCAGGGTTTCCGGTCCCACCCCGAGTTCGCGCAGGTAGTGGGCCAGACGGTTTGCCCGTTCGTTCAACTCCCGATAGTACAGGCTTTCGTTTTGGAAATAGATGGCGGGTTCGTCTGGAATGCGCGCTGCCTGATACTCGAACAGGCCATGAATGCTTCGATGACCGGGGAAGGATCTTCTTTCGCCCCGCAAGCTGGCCGGCCCCGGAATAGATGTTCGGGAGTCGGCGGCCGAACCCATTCGGGCAGGAGCACTCGGGGGCGCTCCCGCGGCCTCGGCTTGAATCCTTACCCATGCGTTGTTGGGCATTGTTTCCTCGAATGAAAAGGAGGTCCGGGAACCAGCGGCAATGGTGCCAAAGCGAGCGAATGCGGCCCCGCAAGGCGGAACTCTGAATGGCTTGGGGAGTGTTTCGTTTGCATGATCGCATCAATTCGGAGGCTGACGGGCCGGTGTTCGCTTTTTCCCTTGGCCAAGCAATGCCGATTCCAAAGGCTAGGGTAGCCGCGCGGGCCGCTCTGTTTTCGGGAGCCATGGGCGTCATCGGTTCGCGGAATCTTATCCTGGTTTTTCTTCCCTGAAGCAAACGGGGGAAGCCGGTTCCCATACCTTGAAAAACCGGGGCTGGACCCATGTGTGAGCCATTTTCGGGAAGGGCGGATGTATTAAAATTTCAATTTTTATTAAAATTCAAGACATGACCTTTCCTCGTGGGGACAGTCATTCAAATAACGGTCCTATGATACTCGATTTCCCAAAATACTACCCCGGTTAAATCGCGCTCTTTGCCAAATCACGGTCACATTTTACAAGTTAGTAGGCGTGAGTGATTGAATGTGTTTGTGAAAGATAATCGCTTGCAGTATAAAAAAAGCAAAAAATCCTAAAATTAAGTTTTATGTTGTTGTTTGGCGCGGGGCCAATCCTGGTTCAAGCCCTCGCGATGCGCGAAAAACCTCCCTCTGGCCCCGGTTACGCGGATGAGGTTTCTTTCGGCTGGTTGAGGGGCGATCCACTGTCCAGGGGTTCTGAGCGCGCAACGGAGCGCCGTGGCCCGGGTTCGGCGCCGCCCCGCCAATCCCGGTTCCAGGCCTTGAAGGTATCTCTCAGGTAATGGCGATTGCGGCGTCGCGCCAGATAGCCGCTCTCACGGATGCCCTGAAAAATGTAGACATAGGCCTTCAGCATGCTCCAATCGAAGATCTGTTTCTTCATCGCGCGGGGTACGTTCCAAAAGAACCAATGGAACAGACGGGTCGCCTGCCAGACGGTAAAAGTCGGCGTTGTCCGGATTCGGGCGTCATGCCATCGGTAATAGGTCGGCAAATAGGGCAGGTCTTTGTAGAGTGCGCGAATGTGATGGGCCGCATCCTCGGAGGAAATATCTCCCGACTCGAACGCCTCCATCCGCGCAAGGGCCTGCTCAAAGAGTTGGGCGTGGGGTTCGAAGGTCGAGCCAAGCACGCCGCGAAATGGGAGTTTCTCGGATTTGTGTAACCAGGCTGGATCGTTGGTATTGAGGTACTTGAAGTACAGATTGGTGTTGAGCGCGGTGGCGATGAAATTGCTGACCACCCAAAGGCGGTACCAGGCATCCCAGAGCTCGAAATGTGGGAAGGCCCGGAAGGAGCCGGCCACCACCCGATCGTAGTGTCGGAGGCTATTCTGGAATTGGAGATCCACCTCCGCAAAGCGCTCCTCGGAGAAATCCCCGTCCCGCAGGGCTGGCAATAGCCTTTCGACCAAGTGATCGATGTTGGAGGCCGTCAGGTTGAGGCCCGAGGAGTAGAGCGGATCGATGAATCCGGCGGCATGGGCCAGCAGACTGAATCGGTATCCCACGGTCTTTTTGGAGTGATACTGCAATCGGCCGGTAGATACCCAGGGGCGAACGGCTTTGGCGCTTTCGAATTGCCGTCTCATGGCGGGAAAACGGTTGACGAATTGGTAAAATTCCTGCTCCGGGTCCATCCCCGATTCGGGATATCGTTCGCGGTTGAGCACGAGCCCCACGCTACAGAGCGGATTGACCGCATCCTCGTGGTTGTTGAAGGGGATCACCCACATCCAGCCGCCTTCAAACACATGGTGCAGGGTGCTCTGGGAAAGGGGATACTTGAGCGCGTACTCCCGCGGCGGCGCGCCGATGCGATCGTAGTGCGGCACGTTGATCATATGCGTGAAAATGGCGCGCGAGTTGGTTTTCAGTTTGGCGGGATCGTCCCGTAACCCGAACTTTGCGCCAAAGGGGATCGGAACCCGGATGCATCCGCGAGGTACTGTCCCTGGAAACGCTCACCCGCCGCGCTGGTGAGGGTTACCCCGGTTTTTCCGATCTCCACATCCTCGATGCGCACTCCCTGCCGCACATCCGCGCCATAGCGGGCGGCCACGGCCAACATGTAGGCGTCGGTGTCCTGGCGAAAGAGATGGCAGTCCGGGCCCAGTGGCGGCGCAAGGGTCGGAAATTGATGGGATTGTTTGGGGTTCTGCTCTTCGTTCTCGCGATGGTAGAGAAAGCTGAAGGCGCGCTTCACCCCGCTGCTGGCGCCCACATGGTCGCGCAGCTTGTGGAAAGTGGCCAGGTGGGCGATCTCGGGCACATCGTATTTGAGGGACATCAACTTGAAGCGGCAACTGGTGTCCGGGGTGGTGGCCTCGCCCACGGCAAAGCGGGGATGGACACCCGCCTCTACCAGCAGGACCCTGGTCCCGTGCCGAGCGAGGATCGCGCCCAGCATGGAACCCCCGATGCCGCTGCCCAGGATGATGACGTCATAGGAGCCGTTGCTTTTCATGGATTTCCTCTCCTCGTGTTGGAATTCAAATTGCGCTCGAATGGGAATCGGCTTAGATCTTGAGGGTAATGCCGCCGTCGACCATGTGAACCGCGCCGGTAACTTTATCGGCCCAAGGCGAGAGCAGGTAAGCCACCTGGTGCGTCACATCCTCCGCGGTGGACAGCCGTTGGTTGGAAGAGATGGATTCCCAGTAGGGCACCAGCTTGTCGCTGTCGGGGTAGCGCTCCAGCAACGGTCCGTAAACCGGACCAGCGGAAACCGCGTTGACCTGAATATTTTGGGGCGCGAGCTCGATGGCCAGGTACCGGGTAAGGGCCTCGACCGCGGCCTTCACAGGACCCATACAGGCAAAATGCTCGATGTAGCGCTGAGCGCCGGGCGAGGACATGGTGACGATCTTACCGCCGCCCGCACGGGCCATCAGCGGCGCCGCCATCAGCGCGGCCTGATGCAATCCGATCACATTGGTGCGGAAGGCGCGCTCCCAGTGTTCCTCGCGGATTTCGGCGATGGGTGCGATCAATCCGTTGGAGGCGTTGCAAATGAGAAAGTCAAGCCAGCCGAAGCGCTCCTCGATCTCGCCGAAAATCCGTTTTAGGTGATCCGGTTTGGCGGCGGAGCCCCAAATATGATGGGCCTGGCCTCCTTGGCCGCGAATCTCCGCGGCGGTCGCCTCACCCTGATCGCGCGAGTGAAAGGAATTGATCAGGAGGGTAGCGCCCATGCGGGCGAGCTCCACCGCGATCGCTTTGCCGATCCCGTGTCCGGAGCCGGTGATCAGCGCGATTTTACCCTCGAAGGGCGTCCGTCCCAACAAACCTTCAAGGCCGTTTTGCCGAGTGGGCTCGGGCAGGGGAGATGTTCTTGTTCGAACCTCGATTTCTTGGGGAAGCGCGGGAGATGAGGCCGGAGCCTCGCCCCCTTGCGCCAACAGTTCGCGTGTGGCCGACACCACGTCCGCGACGGTTTGGATGGCGCTCATTTGCGCCTCTTCCAATTTGCCCAGCTCAAGCCTTTGCCGCAAAACCGTCAGGATCTCGGCCTGTTTCACGGAATCGATGCCCAAATCATCCTCGAGATGGGCCTCGGGCCTGAGAATTTCTTGGGGATAGCGCGTGACCTCGGCCATGATTTCGAGCACCCTTGCCTCGGTACCCGTGGAATCCTCGGCAACCCTGGGCTTCCTGTCTTCCCGACCGGCGCGCGTGTTGGGAAACGGGACGGCCATCGCGGCGCCCATCGCGTCCGCGGCTCGGCCGTTGCGGGGTGCGCTGGCGCCAGCGCTGGATTCCAGCGAATGCCTCAGCTTGGCAAGGGTCTCTCCCAGTTGATCTTCAGGAGGCCGTGGCGTGGACGCGATAGATCGTGCGTGGCCATTGTGACCGTTCGAGGGTCTCGTAACGCGCGGGGGCGATCCCGAATCCGTAATCGACTCCTGGCCCTCGAACATGGGCCACAGGGTTTGGGTGATCGCTTCGATGGTTTTTAATTGTTCCGGCTCCACTTCTAAGCCGTCGGGCAGTTGGAGCCTGTTGCGGGTGGCCGCCAATATTTCCGCGAGCTTAACCGAATCGATTCCCAAATCCTCTTCCAGATCCGCCCTCGGGTCCAGAATCTCTATTGGGTAGCGGGTTAGCTCGGCAAATATGCCTTGAATCTGTTGTTGCAATTGCTCCATTTCACACCTCGAAAATACATGAATAGGACGAGGCCCGGGGCCCCTCTAGCGGCTTCTTTTGATAGCGTTGCTCGCCTCGCGCCGGGGAGGAACCTCGCCGAACTTTTGGCTTCCAG
>JBGTRP010000380.1:0-7152 GCA_041940685.1 Acanthopleuribacteraceae bacterium | reverse complement strand
GGCGCGCTGGCTGGCGACCGCGCTGCGCTGCTGGGCAACCTCGTAATCGGTGGAGGCACCGGCCTCACGCTGGCGGGTCAGCAGGCCGAGCGGCAACTCGACCTTGCGCTTCATGATGAGAAACCATTTCACCGACCATACCCCGAAACGAGCCGCGAGCACGAGAAACCCGAGAACCAGATAAAGGGGGTCGGCGTCAAGGGCCGCCTGCCAAACGCGCGCGGGGCCAAGATCCAAGATGATCTTCACGATAAAAACCAGGCAAACCGCCAACACGGCGTACTTTACCCATGAGGGAATTTTCAATTGCATTCATGCCTCGGCCATTGTTCGGGAAGGTGTTGCGCGAAAGGGGCGACTCCGCCGGGGGCCATCCTAGCACAAGATCGGGAAACTTCCGGCTCGGATCGAGATGATGGTTTGTGTTGGCTTAACGGACTCTTCTTTTTCCGGTTGAAAATAGCGCCTCCATCGCCCAAGATAATGCCTGGCCGTCCGAGAGCATCCGAATCCGGCCATGATCTCAACACCCGGATGATATGCGCCATGCGCCATTCCTCACCGAAGGCCTCCGAACATTTTCATCTGCCGCAAGCCCGCCAAAGGGCCCGCCGGGCAGGGCTTGTCTGCCTTTTGACATGGCTGTTGGCATGCGCCTCCTGTACCTCGCTTTTACATTTTCCCGGCCACCTGGAAGACCGCTGGACCCCACTGCCCAACGGTGGTTACCGCTTTTCCAACCAGGATCTGGAACTGGAGTTTCGGCCCGACCCCAAGGGCGTGTTTCACTGGCGCTTCAAGAACAAAACCCGGGTCATGTTGACCATTGACCATCAGCGCCTGGCCCTGCGCAAGAGCGATGACCCCAGGCCATTTACCATCTGGGGCAAACCCCGGCGGGAAGGGATGCAAATTGCCCCCATCATCGTGAGGCCGGAAGCCTTCGTCTCCTTTTCCTATCCGGTCCTGCTGCGCGGCCCATGGTTTCCCTTCAAGCCCTCCGCCGAGAATGCTCCCTGGCTGGAGTTTCAGGCCCAATGGGGCCGCCAACGCTTCGACTACAAGCTGGTTTTTCCGCCCGCGCCCTAACCCTTGACCGCAAGCCACCCTTTGGACGCCAATGGCATTGGAGGCATGCCTGGCGCCCACCCAAAATTGGCGATTTATTAATGCGCCATCCAATCCATCGCGAAACCAAGGCAATTTCGCCTCCCGCCCGCTCGTTTTTCTCCTGTTCCGCAAGGGATTTGTGGTAGGTTAATGATTGCTGATATTCACAATTCACGTCCATCCGGTTTGGTTCGCGCAAAAACGGCCTCTCCATGGCCCGTGACCCACCCAAAGCAAATTTTATTGAAAATGAATTTTGATGATGAAACGCATTTTTTTCCCCTGGCTCCAACTCAAACCCATCGGCCTTCACGGCTTGGCCTGTTTTGAACGCATTCTGGACAAAAACGGCAACCGCAACCTGGTACTCTCCCTGGCCGGGCTGCTGCTGTTCTGGCATCTCTACACCCCGATCCACGAACTGCTCCACGTGGCGGCCTGCGTGCTGGGCGGCGGCAGCGTGACCGAGCTCGCGCTCAAGCCTCAATATGGCGGGACCATTCTGGCGCGGGTTTTCCCCTTCATCGTGCCCCATTCGGATTACGCGGGACAGTTGACCGGATTCACCACGCCCAACCGCTGGGTCTACGCGCTGGTGGATCTCTTCCCCTACATCCTGCTTCCCTGGGGCGTGACCTTGGTCGAAATCTGCCGCCGGGGACGGCGGGCTTTTCTCTTCGGGTTGGCCGTGATCCTCACCTACATTCCCCTGCTCTCGGTGCCGGGCGACTACTACGAATTGGCATCCTTGGTCACCACCCAAATCGGGGAAGCGCTCAACCCCAACCTCGCCGAGGGCGCGCTAATCAGCGACGACGTCTTCAAATCGATCGGCGCCCTGCGCGAGGCGGGCCACCTGACCGCCTCCACCGCGATGGTGATCGCGCTCGGATTCCTGGCCGCCATCTACCTGGCGCTGATGACAATGGCGCTTCAGGCAGCCATCGCGAGGCGCATCTTCGGCCCCGAAGCGCTGGCCGTTTCCCCCTCGAAGCAGGCAAAAACCGAATTGTCCCAACAATCTCCAGCCAAACCAGCGATGGAGAAGAGTGAGCCCCAAAACCATGGGGAAAAGAAGGACTAAAACGCTTTGGCCGCACCAGATGTAAGAAAACGGGAAGATAAAATGAGCTTATCGATTCTCGTTTTTTACTGAATATTGGGGAGAAATTCATCACGGGAACCTAAACTTGCCGCGTCGGTGGGCGGCATTTTCCAGAACCCCGCGGACGGGGCGATCTCATCGACTTTGCCGCATGAGGAATGCGCATGTCATGGTGACAAAATCAAAGGAATTACGAACCTTGAGCAAAACGAGCCGATGGAATTATGAGATCCCAACCAAGTTACCCAAAGTGTAATTTATTCTGTTCTGCCAAGGCCCGGAGCCACTCCCAGAGCCCAGTCTTAGACCAGGGCTAACCAAACCCAAAACAAAACGCGACACGAGCAGAAGCAAAGAGTTCCTTATGGCAAAATCAATAAAGTCCAACCCACCTGCCGACGTCCTTCCCGACCTGCCCAACTACGATTCAATACCTGCCGACGGTCTAAAAATAGGCGATAGCCCCATACCTGGTCTGACCCTGAAACGCATCCTGCGCGGGCATACGAACACCATCAACCGCATTGCCTGGTCCCCGGACGGCAGCCTCCTAGCCTCACCATCTGGAGATGGAAGAATTCGTATTTGGGACGTGGCCCAAGGGGAATGTATAGCGGTACTTGAGAAGCATTTTAATATGGTCAAGAGTGTTGCGTGGTCACCAAACGGACATAGGTTAGCCTCGGGTTCCGCCGACGCGACTATTCGAATTTGGGATACGCAATCCTGGCAATCTGTTGCCCTGCTTAAGCATCACTCGGATCACGTCAACAGTGTGGCATGGTCTCCGGACGGGCATAAGTTGGCCTCGGGATCTGCCGATAAAACAATCCGCATTTGGAAAATCAAACCCTGGAAAACCCTCACCATACTTGAGGCGCATACAAATTATGTGGTTACCGTAGCCTGGTCACCCGATGGAGATAAAATCGCATCAAGCTCCTACGATAAAAGTGTGATCATTTGGAACGCTCTTACTGGTTCGGCAATACATAAACTGAAAGAACATCCAAGGGAAACCACGGATGCAGTATGGGTACCAAACTCGCCTCACCTGATATCCTCCTGTTACGACGGCGTGATTCGGTTATGGAATGTACAAACCGGCAAGCTTATCCAAAAACTAGAAGGACATACATCGGTAGTCAAGAGTCTGTCATTGTCCGCTGGCGGCGCATTTCTAGCCTCATATGGAGGGAAAGAAGACCAATCCATCCGCCTTTGGCATACAAATACTTGGCAAATAGCTTCTTTAATCAAGGAGACTACAACAAATAACTGGCCTCCTGGTATAGCCTTCCATCCTTCGCTTCCACGCCTTTCCACCCTCGGCGAAAAAGACACCCTCATCCGCATCTGGGACCTTGATGCGGATGCCCTGCTCGGCCAAACCGCCGCTGATTCGGTCCACTACACCACGGCCAAACTCGTCCTGGTGGGCGATTCCGGCGTGGGGAAAACCGGACTGGGTTGGCGTTTGGCGCATGGCGAGTTCAAGGAGCATCCTTCCACTCATGGACAGCAGTTCTGGGTGATGGACGAGCTCAGCACCACCCGCTCCGACGGCGCGGAGTGCGAGGCCGTGTTATGGGATTTGGCCGGCCAGCATGTCTACCGCCCCATTCACGCCATTTTCCTGGACGATGTGGATGCCTCCATGGTCCTCTTCGACCCCACCAACCGCCAGGATCCGCTCAAGGGGGCGGAGTTCTGGCTGGAGCAACTGGCTCACAAAAAGGAGCTGCCGCCATCGGTGCTGGTGGGCGCGCGCCTGGACCGAGGCGCGGCCGTCCTCTCGCGGGAAGAATTGACTCAATTCTGTCAGCGACACCGCATCAGCGGCGGCTATATCGGCACCAGCGCCAAAGAGGGCCTCGGTTTGGATGAACTGCTGGAGTCTTTAAAAACCCAAATTCCCTGGGATCAGATGACCACCACCGTAACCACGCGTACCTTCAAACGAGTCAAGGAATATGTGCTGAGCCTTAAAGAAAAGCCCGATCGAAAGCATGTGCTGGTCAAGCCCGCCGCCCTGCGCGGGCAACTTGAGGCCAGCGATCCCGATTGGAAATTCAGCGACGCCGAGATGATGACCGCGGTGGGCCATTTGCAGACCCATGGCTACGCCAGCGTATTGCGCAGCTCTTCGGGCCAGGAGCATATCCTGCTCACCCCGGAACTGTTGGTGGACCTGGCATCCTCCATCGTGTTGCAGGCGGACAAGCATCCCCGCGAGCTGGGCGCCTTGAACGAAACCGATCTGTTGCAGGGCCATTATCCCTTGCCCGAATTAAAGGATCTGGAGCCAAGAGAACAGCCTGTTCTGCTGGATGCGGCGGTGGCCCGCTTTCTGGAACACAACATCTGCTTCCGCGAAACCCTGGGCAACGACACCCTGCTCATCTTCCCCGGCCTCATCAAGCAGAAACGCCCTCTTCATGACGATGTCGAGGCGGTCGAGGATATCTCCTACATCGTCCGAGGCCGGGTGGAAAATATCTACTCGGCGCTGGTGGTTCTGCTCGGCTTTACCCGCACCTTCACCCGCGTCAACCAATGGCAGCGCCAGGCGCAATACGAGATGGGCGAGGGCAACATCTGCGGTTTCCGCCTGATCGAGGATGTAGAGGGTGAGATCGAGCTGGTTCTCTACTACAGCGCCACCATGCCCGACTATGGCCGCCGCCAATTTCGGGGCCTGTTCGAGGAATTCCTCTACAAACGCGATGTGGAGGTGACCCGCTTTCCCCCCGTAATGTGTCCGGATCGCCATTTGCAAGAGCGCGGCACCGTGATCAAGCGCCTGCGCGAGGGCAAGCCGTTCCTGTTTTGTGAAGAGTGTGGGAAGAAGATACACCTTCCCGACATCAAAGAACAGCCAGCCGTCGATGCGATGGAGGTAAGCTGGATTCAACGGGAAGAGGCCCTGGTCCGCTTGCGTAGCGCCTACGAGACCCACCTGACCCGCATCAAGGGGTATCGGAGGGATCGGGCCGCGCCGCGCTGTTACATCAGCTTCCTACCGGCGCAAGCGAAATGGGCCGGCCAACTGACAGAAGATTTGCGCGACGCCGGCGCCCATATCATTTTGGATAGGGATGACCTCGCGGACAACGACCTCATCCTCATTGCCGACACGCCGGACTACCAGCGGAGTTTCAAGGACAAGGCCGAGGCTATTGCCGGCGATGCCGCATTGATTCGAGACCGACTGGAAAAGAGCAAAAAGTCGACCATCGTCCATCTGTTGGTTGAGAGCAGGGAGAGCGCCCCCAAATCCGGCGCAACCCAGCTCTGCGACTTTCGGCGCGACTCCCATTATGCGGTCAGTCTTTTCAATCTCGTGTTGAAGCTTTACGCCATCGCGCACAATCACCCGGCGTTCTCGCCATTACGGGACTCCTTGCGGCGGCAATGGGAAGAAACCTTGGGCAAATTTTCCTCGGAGGAAACATCACCCTCGGAGCCGCTCAAAATTTTCATCAGCTACGCGCACGAAGACGAAGGATTTAAGGATGAGCTGGTGGTCATGCTGGCCAGCATGCAACGCCGCGGCATCATTGACGCCTGGCAGGACCGGCGCATCGAAGCCGGCGAAGAATGGTATTGGGCCATTCAGCGGGCCATGAAGGACTGTGACATCGCAATATTGCTGGTAAGCAACCACTTTCTGGCCTCGCGATTCATCCAAGATGAAGAGGTTCCCCGTTTGTTGCAACGCAGGAGGGACGAGGGGATGCGGGTGGTCCCCATCATAATCCGCCCCTGTACCTGGGACAGCGAACCAGCTTTGCAAGATTTACAGGCCCTACCCCAAGATGGGAAAGCCGTGATTACTTTCTCCAAGGAGACCGGGGAGCGCGACCAGGTCTGGACGGACATTGCAAAAGCAATCGAACGCCAGTCTAAAACACTTCCGTCCTAAAGAAAGCCCGAGAAATACACCTTTTTGAAAAACTCGATTCGCTGATCCCCAGGTATAGGACGACCATGGCGTTGATCCAAATAATCGGTTCACAAAAAGCTACATCTGAGATCAGCCTTGGATGGCTCAGTTCCTGACCCCAGGTTCTGCATTATGATTGGTGGAAAACGTTTCGACCTGCCGCGGCTGATCAAGCAGCAATCAACCAAGGTCTTCAACAAACCGAATCACCTGGCATGATTCCAGCCAAGAATTGCAGGGAAATTTTCCCTGCGAGCTTGCTTTACAAGGGTTGAGGCCTCGATGGGACTAGCCAAAAAACTTTGCCCAGGCTTTTCGGTGCAAATTTGGCGCAAAAACAATAGGATTTGTGATTTTCATGTTAAAATTAGGTGTTTCTTCATTTTTATTTTTTACCCTAAAACAATCAACTAACTAGATAAATTTTCATACCAAGTGAAAAAAATCAGGTTTCGCATGTTTTTGTTCTAGAGAAACAGTGTGTTTCGCTAATAATCATGAATGGAATTCAAATTCTAAAAAAACGAAGAAGGCCTAACAAAAAGCGCCTTTTGGGAGGATAAGGCCATGAAAACAAATCGACACAACACAGAACCGAAGCCTAACAGGTTGGATAAAGACGAAAGAATGTCCAAATCAGACTTAGACGATAGAAATCATTTTTTCGATTTTCAAGACAGTTTGGAAAACACACCTGAAATTGATGTCGGCCTATCTTATAATGTTTCTACAACATCGGAGGTATCATTATCGCAATACAGTTGTCGGTTTGAATCTCAAACGGGACAGAATGCCCAGCTAAGAACGGACCCAATTTCAGTTCCATCAAATTTCAGGAAAAAAGCTTTGATTGGCTTCGCTTTTTTTATACGGGATATGCCTGAAAGCCTAATCATCTCAGTTTATTCCGCACTAGGAGGGAATATCAGGCGCAGCTTGAATCTTGACAATACGCGCTCTGGCCAATGGGAATATTATAGATCTATATTAT
>JBGTRP010000379.1:0-7179 GCA_041940685.1 Acanthopleuribacteraceae bacterium | reverse complement strand
CCCTCCAATAAAATTAAATGGACCACGGCCAGCGAGGTCAATAATTTTGGTTTTAATGTCTATCGCGGCGATCAGGAGGAGGGCCCCTTCACAAAGCTGAACGAGCGCCCCATTCCCGGTTCGGGGACCACCGATGAGCCCAGCTCTTATCAATATGTGGATGACACCATCGATCCTCACAAGAGCTACTACTATTATGTAGAGAGCATTTCCATGGATGGCGTTCACGAAAAGTTCACGCCGACCTTCAAGGCGCCTCCCAAGATCAAGGAATAGTCCACTCCCCAAGTCCAGCCTTCTTCAGGCTCCTAGCCAGCCGGCCTCAGAACCGCCCAAAAGGCGAGGATTTCAACCGCGATCAGCCCCAGGCCGCCCATGATGAGGATGGCCTTGGAAAAACGGTGTTGCGCGGATGGCTGTCCGGATCGGAGGCGGTGCAACACGGCATCGCAGAACGCGCCACCGAACAGGATCAGGAGCGGTAGAACCTGCACCAGGTAGCGCGTTTTCACGTGGACCCATAGGAACAGTCCGAAATTGAAGAGCAACAGGCAAAGCAGGCAGGCGGCCCAACTTTTCAGCCGCCATCGCATACTGATTAGCCCTAGAACGCCGATGCCCAGCAGCATGCCGTGAAAGACGTAGGCATAAGCGCGTAAGAGCTTGGCGAGCCAGGGTTGGCCGAAACGGTAGGCCTGGCGAGGCCCCCCGGGCAATTGAGTGGTGAAAAAGGTTTGGTGGCCGAGCAGGCGGAAATATTGTTTCGAGAATTGATCTTTCAGGATGGCGGGCCACCCCTTCCGCTTCACCAACTGGAAGATTTGTTCTCGGCAAAACTGATTGCGTGAGGCCAGGTCCGAACCCCTTTCCTGATAGATAATGAACGCGCCGTTGGCAATGTCGTTGCGGTAATCGACCCGATCCACGTCGTAGAGCCCCACCCAAAGATTAAACCAGGAACTGTCGGCGATCACGAATGCGTCGTGAACTTTTTGATTGTGGATCATGGCCGGCAAAACAGTCAGGAATAGGGTCCCCAGCAGCAGGGCGACCCGCGAGGCGCGATGAATCCTGGTTCCCGGGCCCAGGAAGTACAGATAGAGCGCCAAAAAAGGCAGGAATGGCAGCAGCAACAGTTTGGACAAAAGCGCCAGACCCAGCAAAACACCGGCTCCCGCCGCGGACCAAAGCGGATCGGGCCGCAGAATCAGCAGCCAAAAGGCGGCCACAAAAAAGAAGATATGAATGGTTTCGGGCCAAAGCAAATGGGAAAAGGCCATGAGCTCGGGCGAAAAAAGATATAGCCCCAGCACCCAGTAGCCCGCGGCGCGGGATTGAAACAAGGCGTTGGCGATTTGAAAGAGCATGGGACCGGTCAGGAGCCAGAGCAGCATCTGAAGCATTTGAACGGGCAGCAGCTTCACTCCGAAAAGCTTGAACGAAGCGGTCAGAATCTTGCCGTAAAGCACGGGCCAAAGTGGGTTGTGATGCGCTTGCAGGCCCGCGGCGCCGGCCTTGGCCAGGTTGAAATAATAACCCTCGTCGCCCACCAGGGTTTTGGGTTTGGGGTAGTAATAGAGGGTGAGCAGCAGCAAATTGGCCAACAAACCAGCCAGCAAAAGAATGGGAAGCCAGGGAATTCGGCGGGGTTTGGGGGATGGATTCATCATTGGCTCCCGGCGCCGGAGAGGTAATGGGTGAGCATCCAATGACTCCATAGGAACTGCCGATGGTCCTGGGTTCCGCTTCGATGCTCGTTGTATTTTTCGCGAATAAACTTCTTGGAAAGGGGAAGGTCCACATCGGTCGAGGGCGCCATGTCCTCGTTTCGCAGCCATGCCCCGATAGGCATGCCGAAGCCCTTCTTTTTACGCGCTAGAATGCGGTCGGGCAGGAGCCCCTTCATCGTCTGCTTGAGAAAATATTTTGTGGCGCCGCGACGCAACTTGAGCTCATGGGGAAGCGTTCGGACCAGGTTAACCAGATCGATGTCCAAAAAGGGCGACCGCGCCTCCAGGCCATGCAGCATGTTGGCTCGGTCCACCTTGAAGAGGATGGAGTCCTGTAGGTAGATTTGGGTGAAAAAGGACAGCGTGCGATCGACCAGGCTGGCGGAAGGGAACCGGTCCCAAAGGTCCAGCGCCTCGCTGTAAAGATCGTGTGGGTCGATACGTTCCTCAAAAAGGTCTTCCAACTGCTGGAGATCCAACGCGCCCATCCAGGTCGGCAGCCAGAATGGGCGCTGGTAACTCAGACCCCTGAGGGTACGGCGAATTTTGAACGACAGGCTCATATTGCGGTGGGAAACCGGCAGGTAGGAGGACAGCAGCCGAACTGCTCGGTGAACGGGCCTGGGCGTGAGCTTGGCGTAGAGATCGGCCCAACGCAGGGCAAGGAATGGATCGTAACCCGCGAACAGCTCATCTGCGCCGTCCCCGCCCAAGGCCACGGTTACCCGTTCGCGGGCGAAGGCGCCGAGAAGGTAACAGGGAATGATGGAGCCATCGCCGTTGGGTTCGTCCAAGCGGGTGGCGACCCGCTCCATGATGGCGCGCGCATTTTCCCAGGACAGGACTTGCTCATGATGTTCGGTTTGGATGGATGCCGCGGCGGAGCGGGCAAACTCGCTCTCGTCGAAGCTGGGCTCCTGGAAGCCGATGGCAAAGGATTTCACGCGACCCGCGCGCGTGGCTTGGGAGGCAAAGTGAGCCACCGTCGAGGAATCGATACCGCCGCTGAGAAAAACGCCCAAGGGCACATCCGCGACCAACCGCCGGGCGACCGCTTTCCGGATCAGGTCGCGCAGCATTTCGCGCAGTTGCGGTTCCGGTACGGAGACCGGCTCGGGCGCGAGCTCGAGCTCCCAATAGCGTTGGACCCGCTGCTCGCCCCGATCCACGTCGAAAAAAAGGCAGTGTCCGGCGGGCAACTTGAAAAAGTTCTGGTAGAGGGCGTGTGGCGCGGGGATATAACCATGGGCGAAAAATTTTTTTAGCGCGCGGGCATCCACGTTGGCGACCAGGCCGGAGTGTTGGCGCAGGCTTGCCAACTCGGAGGCAAAGGCAAAACAGTTCCCCTGTGTCGCATAGTACATGGGCTTTTGACCGAAGCGGTCGCGACTGATGAACAATTGCCGTTTTTCTTTATCGTAAATTGCGAAGGCCCACATGCCGTTGAGCTTTTCCTGAACCGAAGCGCCCCACTGGCGATAGCCGTAAAGCAGGGTTTCGGTATCGCTGTGATCGGAGCGGAATACATGGCCGCATGTTTCCAATTGGGTTCGGATCTCGAGATGGTTGTAGATCTCGCCATTGAAGAGAATGGCCAGCTTTCCGTCCGGGGTCCACATGGGCTGTTTGCCGCCGGCAATGTCCAAAACCTCCAGGCGGCGATGACCCAGGTAAACCCCATGCTCGGGGTCGATCCAGTACCCCTCGTCATCGGGGCCGCGGTGGGTGAGCGCGCGGGTCATGCGCCGTAGGTCTTCCCTTGAGCCTTTGCCGATGAAACCCGCTATTCCGCACATGGGTTATTCCAAGCCGCGAACGGCGACCTCGCTGAGGAACGCTTGGAGTTGACTGGATGCCATGGCTTTCCAGCCAAAAACCGGTGATGGCGGCGGATGCATACATTCCCCGGTCGAGGGTAAATCGGAACTAATCTTTCCATTCCGGGCTATCATCGACCAGGTAGATCTTCCGTTTGCGGGTCTCGTAGTAGATCCGGATAATCATCTCGGCCAAAAGACCCATGAGAATGCACATGGTTCCCGTGATGAAGGTCATGACCGCCAAGAGTGGCAAAGGCGTTTCAATAAAGGTTTTTCCGCCCCAAAGCTTGAAATAGACGGAAGTGATTACCGAAATAAAGGCGACGAAGAAGTTCGCCAATCCAAAGCCGCCGAACAGGTACAGGGGTTTTCCCAGGTAACGGTCCATGAACACGATGACGATCAGGTCGAACAGGACCTTGTAGGTTCGCTCGAGGCCGTAATGAGACCTGCCGTATTTTCTCGGGCGATGATTGACCACGATTTCGGCGATGCGGGCGCCTTCCCAGGACGCGTAAATCGGCAAAAAGCGATGCATCTCCCCATACAGCTTGATGCCTTTTACAAAGTCCCGGCGGTAGGCTTTTAGGCTACAACCGTAGTCGTTTAATTTCACGCCCGACAGCAGGGAGATGAATTTGTTCGCCATAAAACTGACGAAGCGGCGGCGTAGAGGCGGGTCCTTGCGTTGCCTGCGCCAGCCTGAAACCATATCGAAACCCTGTTCGATCTTGTCCAGCAGACGGGGGATATCGCGGGGGTCGTTTTGCAGATCGCCGTCCATGGGGACGATGATATCTCCTCGCGCATGGTCGAACCCCGCCATGATCGCCGCGGTTTGGCCATAGTTACGTTTCAACTGGAGCAAGCGGACGCAGGGGTCGATCCGCCGCAGGCGTTCCAAGATTTCCGTGCTCCCGTCCAGGCTGCCGTCATTGACGAAAACAATCTCATAGGAGCGGTCAAGGGCCGTCATGACATCGTTGATTTCGCGGTAAAGCTCCTGAATGCTGCCGGCCTCATTGTAGATAGGAATGATGATGGAGACCGCGATGGGGTGAGACCCATCCTCCTCAACCATCAATTGAGAGACGGCGTTGCGCTTGAGATTCCCAACTTCAGAGCCTGTTCCTTGTAAAATTGCGCCTTCTCCTGGTTGCCTTGCTTGGAATAAATGGTACCCAAATTATAATACAAAATACCGAGATCGGGATGATTAGATGTTTTCATGAGATCCATGGCTTTCAGGGCGTATTGTTCCGCCTGCTCAAAATCGCTTGGATTTTCCCCTTGATATTGGAGCGCGTGAACCGCGAGACGGTGCTGGACGGGTGCGGCATTGGGGAAGTCCTCTTCCATGAGCTTGAGTAGGTAGAGCCCGTCATGGTAGCCCTCCCGTTTCAGAAGGCGCTGATACATCAGGATGCCCATTTTCAGCATATGATCCGGCGACACCCGCTTGGAATCCGCGGCATAGGCTTCCCGCATGAAGGTGTAGGCCTCCACGGGCGCTTCCTCTGAGCGCGCCAACTCCGATGCGCGCAGCCAGGCGTCCGCGATCGATGACTTGTAGGTCTCCCAGAACTTGGGTTGGTTGGGTTTGGCCGCCCGAATCAGGGATAAATAGTGTTTGGCGCGTTCAAGGTTGCGGGTGCTGATGGCGGCCCGTGCAAGGGAGAGACCCACGTCGAAGCGCTCGGGATCTTCCTCGAATAGCCTGGCGCCGAAAAAGACGACCTGGTCCTGCAGTCCCTTTTGGATGGATTCCTGGTAGAGAAAGTCGTAGCGAACCATTTTCGAGTTCTGCCGGCCATAGCGTGAATCCGCGATGAACAAATTTCCCCGTAAGCGGTCCTCCGCCTCATCGGTGGCAAAGGCGTTCATTTTTTTTAGCAGCCCATCATGCGCGTCGGCGAACTCATGGGCTTCCCGCGTGCGGCCCTTGATGATGTAACTGGTGGGGATGTCGTAGACGCGGTTGGCGACGAAGGGCCGGTAATAGGCGGGCAAGTCCCATACCCCCTCGGCCTGGAACAATAGTAGCGGCTTTGGCACGGGGGCCTCGAAATTCGGCTGGTATTGAAAGAGCATCATGCCGGTGTCCATCATGATGGGATACCAGTTTTCGGACTTGCTGAACAGGGTCAGCCATTGGAGGTCGTGAAGCTGGATGAGCGCGAGGTCGATTTGGTACTTGTTAAAAAATAGATCCGGGTCTTGTTCCAGCAACACCTTGTAGAAGTCGTTGAAGGTGCGGCCCCGATGGGGGCTGTAGAACCCGTCCACGAACACGCGCTTTTTCGGGTGCCAACGATAGAGCAAAAAACCGCCGTTCTTGATATTGGTGAAAACCCTGTGGTCGGGAAAGTCGGCGAGCACCCGTTGGCTAATGGTATCGGAATAATAGGGCGCCCGGCCGAAACCGAACTGGTGGTTTTGCCATAACCCGATGTGAAAGTTGGGAAGGATGGCCTGGGCATAAACCAATAAAAGCCCTAGCCCGCAAAGGCCCCAAATGGTTTTGGAGCCTCGAATCCAGGGAAGAGGTGGGATGTGATCGCGGCTGAGCAGGGAAAACACGCTGAAAATGGCGATGTACCCCACGGCGCGTTTGTAACCGAGTCCGATCAAAACCACGCAGAACAGAAGCATCAGGTAGGCCACGCGCCGACCTTTTTTGCGCGGCAAAACAAGGGAAGCCAGCAACCCCAACAACAGCGATGTCCAAATGTAGATTTCCGAAAGCGCGTCGAAAGGCGATAGGAAATCGCTGGAAGAGTGTTCGATGTCCCCGGTTTTCCAGATTGTATTGTTGAGCGCGAGCTTGATTCTTCCTAAAAAGCCGGGGTCGTCGAGGGCGGTCATCTGGGTGGGGGAGCGCAGGTCGACCTGCGCCATGGAAATTTCACCGCTGAAATAAGGGGCAAAAACCGCATAAAGTATGAAAAGGCCCAATGCCGAGACCAGAACCAACCCACCCTTGTAAAGGGTTTGCCGGCGTTCGTGCAGCCAGCGGTTCTCTCTTTTCTCCATTACGAACAAGGTCAGGACCGCGATGCTGATGAGGATGGGAACCAGCGGCCAGCCGATAAAGGGCAGCACTCGGTTCAGCATGGCCAGGGTCAGGGGGTTGTAGAGAGAGATGCCCAAGAAGGAAAAACCCAAAACCAGAAGATAGGGCAACAGCAGGGGGCCGCCCTTGGCGTTGCGTCCGCCCAAGGAATCCAGCACATCTCCCGCGATCAGAACCATCAGAGCCCCGAAACCAAGCAGGTAGCTCCCGTGCAGGAAGCTCCACAGGGTAAGCAGCGGAGGCAGCGCCCACAACAGGCGATGGCGCTGATGAAACCGGATACGCCACCAAAGCCAAAGGGTCAGGGTGAAGAGAGGCAGACTGAAGAGGGCGTTGCGGATGGTTTGCAATTGATAGGTGCCCAGGACAAAGAAGAATAAGAGCAAAAGGGTCCAGGGATGGTGACGGTGTTGGGTGGTGGACCACAGCAGGAGACAACAGGCGAGCACCATGGCCAGCCCCAGAAGTTGCAGGCCCGCGTCTCCGGTCAGGTGGTGAATCAGGAAAAACAGCAGGTCACCGAGCCAGGTATAGCGTAAATCCGGACTGGCCGGGT
>JBGTRP010000378.1:0-7182 GCA_041940685.1 Acanthopleuribacteraceae bacterium | reverse complement strand
GTGCGCCAACCGCGCGGTTTGCAATTGCTCAAGGAGGGAAAACGCCGTCGTGGCGAACTTCAGGCCAAAGAAAAGGAGGGCGAAAAGGGCGAAAACCATGGCGCTTTTCACGGAAAAAACACTGTCGATAAAATGCTTGAAACCGTATAGGGACAAGAATGCAAAGAGATGCACACACAGCCCCAAGGTAAATATTTTCAAGATGATCCGGCGATACCTGAAGATGAACTCGAGGTATTGCCGGGCATAGGATATAGACGCCTTTCCCGGGGTAAACCGGTCCGTCACCTGGAAGATGATCACACGGCCCACGTAATGCCGTTGAAAGGCCTCTTCCGTTTGCCAGGCGTTCCCCTGGGCCGGGTCCCCGATCAGAAAGCCTTTCTTGCCGCGACGGTGCATGACCACATAGTGACCGGAGCCTTCCTCTCCACGAATCATCGCGATGGCCGGAAAATGCAATCGGCGCATGTCTTGGACGTCAAGGCGAATGATCTTGGCCTTAAGCCCCCAACGCTTGGCCTGCGCCACGATCTCCTGCGGGGTGGCGCCGCCACGGGTCAGCTCGATGTCGCGAGCCAGGTCGATCGGAGACAAATATAAACCAAAACGAAAAAACACGGATGACAAGCACGCGGCAGCACAATCGTTTTGGGAATCCTGCAGGAAAAGCTTGTGCCCGCCGCTCAAAAACCGCGGGAGGCCGAATTGAAACGGCTTCCAGGGTTGGACTTTTAAAACGTTCATTTCCAAGCCTTTGGGAAATGATTGATCAGGGAAAGGGAAGACGCCCGCCGATGCCGGCGGGCATCCCTGGCTGGACCGCGACCGCTCATCCAAGATCCAAGCCTCGCCAACGCTTCTGGGGCAGTGGATAGGGCTTTCATCCCGGGAGAAGAGGT
Organism: Acanthopleuribacteraceae bacterium; assembly: GCA_041940685.1. Taxonomy (GTDB): domain Bacteria; phylum Acidobacteriota; class Holophagae; order Acanthopleuribacterales; family Acanthopleuribacteraceae; genus JBGTRP01. Next base: position 6,280 of record JBGTRP010000378.1, on the reverse strand, counting down.
CGATCGCGGTCGGAGGGGTTGATGTCGGGTTTTTTCAGGCGCCGGCAACCTGAAAGCTACAAGCTCTCCACGCCTCGCGGCGGATGGGACAGTTTGCGCCGAATATCCAAATCATCGGGGAATTGATAACTTGGGGAGATGTGCCTGAGCTAAGGCGCCAGGGCGGGAAACAGACGGCATCGCCATCCATGGTTGGCGAATGCGCTCGGCCCGGGCCGCCGATGGGATTGAAGCTATTGAGGGTTATACAACCGGCGCATCGGTGATACGATCCGTTCCCGTATCCGTGGGCGTGCCCGCGGTTCCGTACGTCGTATCGCATCTGGCGCCACCGAGGAACACGAACGATTGGTCTTCCAAAAGATTATCTTGGAAGAGATCGTCGCCAAGCCGTTCGGGGTTTTGGTCATTCATGGCGACCTCCTTGCGAGGAGAATAAGCCTAGGCCAAAACAAATTATCACATAAAACAAAAATTAATGAAACCACTTTGCCGCAAAGGGGTCATATTTACACTTTTCCGGCTTTCCATTTTCCAGGGTATAGGCCCGGCAGTCCGGGCAGACATTGCGGAATTCGCAGTCTTTACAAACCTCGACCTGATCCTTGGTATGGGAAAATATCTCTCGGAATAGTTGGCTTCGCGCAACGGAATCAAGGGTATCTTCAGCATATTTTCCAAAATCAACCTTCATTGAGGGACAATTTTTAACAAGTCCGGTTTTATCGATGGAAAGTTTCCGATTCAAACAGCTATTGAAGTTCCTGGCCTCCCTGTAACTTGGCGCGTTGCAGGAGAAACAGCTCTGATCGACCGCCCCACAGTGAGACTCCGAATCGATTGGGGTAGCGCTGAAGAGGATTTGCCCCATGGACCCATCCCCTTCAAAGGTTCGGAAACTCTCGGTTTTCGGCGCGGAGTGGATCCATATTTTCGCCAACCGCAATTCCCGGCGGCAGTATTGCCGCAACCGCGAAACGCGGGTCCATTGGGGATGATAGGCAAGGAAACATTCAATGGACCGCAGTCTGGAGAACCGGAATGTATCCAGCGCCCTTTCGAAGGCTTGCTTTTCCGGCCGAAAGAAGAAACGCAATTGCAAATGCTGGCAACCCAGGGCATCCAACGAGCGGCGGATCGCTTCCAAGTCGTGTTCGGAGCGTTCATCGAAGTCGACAATGGCATTGGTGATCGGCGCGGCCGCCTGATATTCTTGCGAGACCGGGGCGAACTCGTCGTATTGGGCGTAAAAATCGCCAAAGCCGTCTCCGACCAGGAACGAAAAATATTCCAGGATCGTCAGGTCGTCCTGGAACCGGCCCATAATTTGGCGCAGGGCTTCCCTGTGATGGTCTGTCAGTATCCGAGCCAACGCATTGGGAATCAACCGCATGCGACCGTGTTGCAGGTCGCAGAGCAAGGAACGCCTGGCGCCCAGGGTAACCACACAATCGGGAAACAGGTTGAAATAACAATTGCCCAAAGCCTTGGGGTCGATCTCGACCGTTTTTTGTTCCTGTTTTCCCGGTTGGTCCGCCCGCGGCGCGTCAGCCCGGGGCGCGTCAGCCCGGGGCGCGCCAGCCCGGGGCGCGCCAGCCCGGGGCGCGCCAGCCCGCGGCGCGTTAGCCCGGGGCGCGTCCGCCCGCGCGGAATTGGATCCGGCGAACCTGGATATGCTTCGGTGAAACGGATAACAAGCGTATTGTTGTGAGCGGTAAAAATCGGACTCCGCATTCACCGCGCGCGCGAGCTTGGTCTCCTGAAGGTAGCGCAGGCAAACGGGAAAGTTTTCCTGAAACGCACCCTCATCGCCTTCGAACAACTCCGACAGGTCTAAGTATTGCCTACTCATGACGCCCTCGAAATCCCTTGGCCGTCCAGGGTCATCAAATACTCGGCCAACTTCCGTTCAATCTGAAAGTTACAGGGACCCGACACCATGCCGAACTGTCCCACCGGGTTGACCTCCAGAAATACATGGCGCCCATCCTTGTCCTTGACAAAATCCAAGGAGCCGGTCGCCATATCCATTGCCTTCATAAAACCGCGAATCTTTTTTACCAGGTCCTCGGGAAGCCGGACCGGTCCGGTGCGATTGGGTTTTTTCAGGTCATAGCGGCGGAAATCTACCGAAGTCCGGTCATTGTCCTGGGAAAAGATCGCCATGGGGAAGGTCTCCCCGCCCAAGAAAAACACCCGCAAATCAAAGAGTTTCTCGATAAATTCCTGACACAATATCGGGAAGCATCTGGCCGGAATTTGGCGTATCTTTTCATCGTCGAGCTCTATGGTAAAGGGTGCGAATACATCCCCGGAAACCTGAAAGAATGTGGCGTCCTGAATATTTTTGGTAATGATCCGACCGCGGTTTTGCTTAAACGCCGCAACCCGCCGTTGGCTGTTGGTAATGATCGTTTTGGGAATATCCAGCCCCTGATCGGCGGCGATCTGGAGGGCGGCAAACTTGTTGGGCAAAACATTGTCGGGGTGATTAACCCAGACGGCATGGCGAAAAACCGAATACAGGGACTTCCGCATGGCGCGGACCTCGTCACGCAAATATTCGGTCGCGCCATTGCGCAGCTCGGGCGGTTGCAACCGGTCCACCGCGGAGAGGTCAATCAGGCCGGGGCGGCGGAACCAAACCACATGGACTTGTTCGGGAACCAGATTCTTCCCCGGGATCTCGAGAGTGGCCTTCCCCGGTTCGCCGGTCAGGGAGATTTCATATTGTAATTCGTGCTGAAGGTCCTCGCCGGTGAGGATGGCGTAGTCCGCCTTGTGGCGATCCAGCCAATCGATTACCTGGCAGCTCGAAGTCTCCAGCATGGAGGTCGTCAATATCAATATCACGCGGGCTCACCCCCGATCTTTCCTGAAGGATTGGTTCTTCGCAACCACAGCATATTTTTGCATTGCCGAGGCGATGTTTTCGACGCCCCGCCGTTTGGCGAGAGGAAACCAAGGGTTCCAGCCCGACAAGGAGCCTCGCATCTTCTCACCCTGAAACACCCCTGGGCATCCGTCCGGATTGTCCTCGACAGGTTCGAATCATCCGACCCGCTTCCCTTATTTCACGTAAGACGTCTCCTGAAGGTATTCCTCTAGCTGGGCGAGCCGGGTGAATCCGAGGCCGTAGTTCTCGCTTTGGGGGTCGAACAATTGAACCAGGGCCCATTCTCCCCGAATGGAGAAGATGCGGGAATACTGCCGCAAATCTTTCCATGGCTCAACCGGGTTCCCCTCGGTGTCGACGAAATGGATACCCCAGGGTTCGTTGTCCGGATCGGCGGGCCAGGTAACATAGCAAAGATGTCCCCCGGGCGAGAATTTGACAAAGGAAATCGGAGGAAAAATTTTCGGAAAGTCCCGCCGGAGGGAACAAGGCTCCCAGTAGCTCTTTTCCTCCTGGAAAAGCGCTTCCGCCCAATCTTCATTCAGGGGAATTCGTTTCACCGGGGGCTTCAGGCGGCGAATGACTTCCTTTGTAGCGGCGTCATAAAGCAGGATTTCAGCGGAGCCCGGCTCCAACATGGCGACCTGCCGGCCCTCGGCGTCCACGGATACCAGAAGATGCTGGGCAACCGGGTCGAAGGACATTTCACAAGGAGGCTCCTTGACCACCCCGACCTGTACCCTGGGAAAGGTCATCAAGGTGGAATGGGTTTTAAAATCTTTGGAATAATGCCGTATCCCTCCCTCACCGCGAATCTGCTGGTCCCCGAATCGGTCGACGACGATCCATCCCGAGGTCACCGGAAAGATCCGTGGCCGCAAATATTCACCGGGAACGGTCCGCTTCCCGAGAAACTTGCCGTCTCGATCAAAGCTGTGAATGAAGGCCGAAATTCCGGCCGACTCGACCACGTACAACCGATCCCCCAGCACGGACATGAAGGTCGGACTGAGAAACTCACCCGGTCCCTGCCCCCTACCCGCGAAGACGCCCGCAACCGTTCCAGAAGGCGAAATTCGGGTAATGGTGAAATTGTCAGGATTCAGCACATACACGCGGTGATCAGGCGCCACGGTTACAAAATCTTTGGGAAAGGGCCGAAATATTTCGCTATCCAGCCAGCGCCAAGCAATGGGCTGAGGAGCATTCCATTGGAGCATCAGCAAGAAGAAACTAGTGGCCATAAACAACGCCTCATCTCTTGAAAGTTAAGCGATATTCTAAATTCCTTAACGATCAAAGTCTTCATTTGTTCTGTCGTTTTTGAAAAGCGAAGGCGGCGGTTGCAAGCGGTAAAGGGAGGGAAAGCCAAATCCAGATTGCTTCATCATCGCGGGTCGGACGCGACCGGACCACTTCTAAATGCGGGCCGGAGAAGGGAAAACACGCCAAGGGCGAATGGAACACGGCCAGCCGGGATCGCCGATCACCGCCTGGCGGGCAATCATGAAGCCTTCAATCCCCGATCTTGCCTTCCTTGATGATAATTTCCACACGGCGGTTGGCCTTGCGGCCATCGGCGGTGGCGTTATCGGCGATGGGCTTGGATTCTCCGTAACCCAAGGAACTGACCCGCTCGGGACCCACGCCCTGGGCGATGAGCAAAGCCTTTACGCTGTTGGCGCGCCGTTCGGAAAGCTCCTGGTTGTAGGCGTCGCTTCCGGAAGAATCCGTGTGGCCCTCCACCCGAATTTGGAGTTCCGGCATCATCAGCAGGATGCCGGCCAGCTTGGACATCACCAACTGCGCCTCGTGGCGCAATTCAGCCTTGTTGAGGTCGAAGAGGATGTCGGGCAGGTTGACGACGAATCCGCGCGCGGTATCGCGCGTTTCCGCCACCTCGGAGAGCGCGGACTGTAGGCGACCGGACAGTTCGCTTTTCTCTTTTTCAAGCGCGGCCTTGCTGACCAGCAAAGCCTCCTTTTCCTCGGCCAGCTTGGCCATTTCCACTTCCGCGGCCCGCTTCTCCTCGCGTAGCGAGACCATATCGGCTTGGGCTTTGCTCACATCGCCCAGCACGTTCTGGAGTTGCTCGGACATTTCGGCTTTCTCTTTCTCCACCGCTTCCTTGGAGGCCTGCAACTCGATTTTCTCTTGCCGCAATTGCCCCATTTGCTCGGTGAGCTCCATCTGGTTCCGCCTCAGGCTGGCCAGCGCGGCCTCCACCTCGGTGCGTTGCGCCTGAACTTGCTTGAGCTTGGACTCGGCTTCCAGCATGGCCTCGCGGGTTTTCACCGCCAATGCCTCGGAAGCGCGCGCCCGTTCTTCCAGTTGAGCCATCTCCGCCTTGCGCGCGGCAATCGCTGCGGCCAGGGCCTCGGCCTCCCGTCTTTGCAGCGTCATGCGAATGCCCTCATTGCTGTCGGTGGTCGACTTGCGCGCGTATTCCTTGACCTCGGAACGGGACATGGATTTGGTGGCGTAGCCCTTGGCCTGACCCAGGGCGACGAATGCCTGGCGGTACAATCCAGGTTCGGATTTGTCGACCTCCATGCGTTCGGCCAAGGCCAGGGTCCCCTCGGCCTGCATCAGGTCGAAGGGTTTTTTGGTTTCTAAATTTACATTGGCAATCGAAGGCACATCGTGTTTGGGGACATCGCCAAAGCCGCGAAAGGTTAAAGGTTCGCTCTTGTCGGACTTTTTACCCGGCCCTCCGGTAAAAAGGACCAGGGGCGAGGGTTGATTGGCGTGAACGTACATCTCCGCGGTGAGCATCACCCGCCCGCTGCTGTGGGTGGCGCTGCTGGCCAACATCTTCAACTTCGGCTCCGACCAGAACGTCGCCGACTTCACCGCCCTGGTTCTCGCGTTCACGGGTTTCGGCGTCGACGTGAACCCCAACCCACCGAGCACCAGCGACCCTCCGGGGCCACGCAGCCAGGACAGCCACGCCGCGGTAGGCAAGCAGGTGACCATCGACGACGCCAACCCGGTTGCTGAGTTCGGCCAAGCCGATGCCATCAACAGCATGCTCTCGATGGCGGCCCAAGTCCCCGGCCGCGTCGACGTCATCGCGAACGCGCTCGGCGTTCTCGGCAGCCTGCTTCCGGGCGCGCCGAACCTCTGGGAAGGACGCGTCCTGCCCGCGCTCGTGCGGCTGCTGCTCTTCGGCTCCGGCTTCTGCGCCCTGGTCTACCAGACCGTGTGGCTGCGCGAGCTGCGGCTGGTCTTCGGCGCCAGCACCGCGGCGTCGGCGGCGGTGCTCGGGATCTTCATGGCCGGGCTCGGAGCCGGCGGGCTGATCCTCGGACGCCGCGCCGACCGCTACGCCGCCCGCTCCGGCCCCCGGCAGCGGCGGGATCGAGCTTGGCGCCACCTGAAAAT
>JBGTRP010000377.1:0-7196 GCA_041940685.1 Acanthopleuribacteraceae bacterium | reverse complement strand
CCCGAGGAGCGCTTCAAGAATATGTCCGAGCTGTTGAATCGGCTCAAGCTCCACCTGGACGAGAGCGCGGTGGAAGACAGTTCGCAAAACCTCGAAAAGAATATTCTTGCGCTTTCCAACGAGGCGATTCAATCCAACGAGCCCCGCCAATCCGCGGAAATCCTTAAAAAGATCACCGCCTATATTTCGCTGTATCAGGCCTCCGAGAATGAAGATGAGCTGAACAAGCTCAAAAATATCCTCTCCAAGCCCACCATTCTTACGGTTTTGATTGAAAAAAACCTGAATGATGAAAACGAGGAGGGGCTTTTCTCGTTTCTCAAATTTTTTGACTCCACCTTGGCGGCCTTTGTCATTCTGCAATGTTTTCAACGGGAAAAAGCGCGGCCCAAAAAAGCGCGCCTGGCCAAATTGGCGGCGATCTGTTGCGAGCGGAACCTGCTTCCTCTGGTTCATTTCGGCCTGGAATTGCCCGATGAAGAGGCCGCTATCATTCTGCAGGGCTTTCAGGAAGTAAATCTCGCGGGGGCGGGCCCGATATTGGTGAAGTGGACGGGCCATCAGGGCGCCAAAACCCAAATGGAGCTGTTGCGCATTTGCGCGCAATCCAACATTCAGGGGCATGAGGCCCGTGACCTGATCCGAAAATACGCCGCGGGGTTTGGCACCTTTCACAAAAATGTGCGCCAGTACGCCTCTTCGCTGCTCGCCCGCCAAACACAGCCCCAGGCGGTGAAAAGGTAGTTGGATGCAGTGAGGTCTCTCGCGGCCGAGCGCCTTATTATTCAAAATTTTTTACCGCATTTTCCTTTGCAAACGGCCAGATAGGATCGGGAAAACATTCTGCCCATCCTTGAGGATTCTTCCGCTCACACGGCCCCGGCCACGGCGCGGACCAGCCTTTTGGCGGAAATTGCGCCCAGGGAATAAAGCCATTTGGGAAATGGAGCGTTTTCGGTCATAATGAGGATTGTCATCATGTACGGAGGCTTGGGGACCCGCCTTAGGCCCGTCAAATTTTCGCTCCCATCTTCGGCCACATTCGAAATACATCATCGGGCCGCGGGGGCGGTGATGACCGGCGTCAGCCCGTGGGTCGGAACCCGTGGGAATCGAGCCGAGGGGAAGACAGCGTGCTGATTTTAGTAGTCGATGATGACGAGTTTATCCGAAAACTGCTGAGTTCTTATATTCGGGACCAGTCCGAACACCAGGTTTTAACGGCTAAAAACGGGCGCGAGGCCTTCCAATACCTGGAAACCCAACAGCTTGACCTGGTGCTGCTGGATGTCCACTTACCCGACATCAAGGGATTCGAAATTCTGCAGGAAATCCGCAAGAAGTTTTCCTCGCTGGAACTTCCCGTCATGATGGTGACCTCGCTGGAAGACAGCGGCAATGTGATCAAGGGTTTCACCCTGGGCGCCAATGAATTCATCACCAAACCCATCGATTTGCCGGTAGCCATGGTACGCATGGGGAACCTGCTCCAAACCCGCGCGGAATACATCAAATCCAATCGCCACCACAACTCCAGGGGCCCGGTCCGCACGCGCGCCACCAAAGAAGATCTTCCCTGTGAGGTTCCCATCCTGTTGGATATCGGAAATGACTTGGTTCAGGGGCAGACCAGGCGCATCGGCAGAAACCATCTGTGGATTTCCCTCAATGAATCCATTCCCACCCGGGAGCACTACCATATTCAGTTCGACCACCCGGCCTTTCCCAAGGACCCCATTCGCTTTTATCATGGTCTGCATTCGGACTTTGTGCTGGACAAGACCCTGGACACCCTGCAATTCCGACTGCTGCTGCGGGAACGGCCGCCATGGTACGACGCGCTTTTTGATGAATTGGGCAAGGTTTTCACCGCGGAAGGCGGCGGCGGCATCCAAAATTTTCTCGATCAGGCGACCACGGGCCTTTCCCAAAACGATCAGCGCGAGGCGAAAACCATCAAGGGCTGCCGCTACACCTTTCAACGCCACCTGGGCGACGGCGGCTTTGCCTCGGTTTTCCTGGTAAAGGACCTGGCCCTGCGGCGTTTCGTGGCCATGAAGGTGCTGGCGCCTCAATACGCCGCCAACATCACCGCGCGAAAAAACTTCCTGGGAGAGGCTCAAATCGTCGCCCAGTTCCATCACCCCAATATCGCGCTGGTTTACGAGGTCGGCGACCTTCTGCCAAGCGAAAGGCGGGCCTACCTGGATTTTCCGGCCGAGGTGCTGGAGGATTACGACCATCATTTCATTTTTTTCACCATGCAATACATCGATGGCACCAACCTGGCCGATATCATCTGCGCCCGTGAGAAAATTTCACAAAGCGAGACCGTCGCCATCCTGATCGAGATCGCGCGGGCACTGCAATACGCGCATAACAAGGGCGTGATTCATCGCGACATTAAACCCCATAACGTACTGATTACCTCCGATCAGGAGGTGGTGGTCACCGATTTCGGGCTCGCCATTACCGATGACCTTTCCGAACACGCCACCATTACCGAGGAGATCATCAGCAACATCGGGGACAATAAAATGGCCTGCACCCCCTACTACGCCTCGCCCCAGCAACTTTCCGGGGAGCCTTTCGATTTCCGTTCCGATATTTACAGCTTTGGAGTCTTGGCCTATGAGATGCTCACCGGCTTGCGCCCCTTCCAGGGTCCCAACCTCGTGGCCGTTGTCAAAAAACACCTCTACGACGCGCCGCCCCCGTTAAAGCCCAGTGTCCCCGATCTCCACCCCGATCTGGAGAAACTCATTTTGCAATGCCTGGCCAAGTCGCCGGAGAACCGGCACGCCCACGCGGGCCTTTTGCTGGAGGACCTGCGCGAAATTCAGGCATCCTTCAGCGCCAAACCCTCCTCCATAAAAGAAAAAAGTCTGACCGAACTGTTGAATATGGCCATTTACGCGGAAGGGGAACAGGAGTCAGAACGCACACTGAGGAAGCTTCTCGCATTGCTGACCCTGCACAAAAATGCGGACAACCGCACGGAAATTGACAAGCTGACGGCCACAATCGCCAAACCCGCGATACTTTCTGTATTAATCGAACGCAATCTCAATAAGCGCAACCAGGAAATGCTGTTTGAGTTTCTATCTCATTTCGAGTCGAACCTGGCCGTATTTGTCATTTTGGAATGTTTCCAGCGGGAAAAAAAAGAAATCTGGATCAAAGAATTCCTGGCCAAGCTCGCGGTTTCCTGTTCCGGCACCAACCTCATGCCGCTGGCCTTGTTCGGCTTAGAATTGCCCGACCGGGACGCCGCCATTTTTTTCAGCGGCTTTCGCTCCACCGACGAACAAAAAATCGGGCCTTTGCTGGTCAAGTGGAGTGAGCATAATGGCGTTCAAACTCAATTGGCCTTGCTGGTCACGTGCGAGGAGCATTTGGGAAAGATTCACCAGGCCGATCGCATCGTGGACCAATTCTCGAGAGGCGCGGGAACCGCTCATCGCGAGGTCATCAATTTCGCCAAAAATTTGGCGATTCTCATCGATAAAGGGTAAACGCCCCAAGACCCAGGGGTTCGGGCTAAAAATTCAGGCGATCGGAGGCCGCTTCATTGACCCAAGAGCAGGAAAAGCAGAAGGTTTCCCCTCGGGTTGGGCGCTTCCTATCGATTGGGAAAAACGCCAACACGGAGCTTCGCGACTGGTGCCGGAAATGGCGGATGGAGTGCTTCGCCCTCCCCAGTGTAGAGGATGCTCTGAGGATGTTGGACCGCGGTTTTTCCTTCGACGTCGGATTGCTGCGTTTTGATGGAACCCCCACGGAGCCGGGTCGGCTCTCAGAATTGAAAACCCATCGCGCCGCGAAGAGCGCGCTTCTGCTGCTATTGGCAGAGGAACGGGCAAAACTCAACCGCCTCCCCCCCGGCTTTGTTGAGTTGAGCCATCCCCTCTCCTACCCCGAGTTGGACAAAATTCTGACCGCTCACTTCGACGCGGGTACGGCGCCCGCCACCCGGCAAATAATTCCCGCCCCGGCAACGGATTCCCGCTCCGGCAAGCATCCGGGTCGCGCCCTCGTGGCCGAGGACAATCCGGTGAACCGCAAGGTTGCCCGGCGCATACTGGAGCGCATGGGCTTCACGGTCGATACCGCGAACGACGGGGTTGAGGCGCTCGGGCATTTGGAGAAAAAACGCTATGACATCTTGTTATTGGACATCCACATGCCTCGGATGGGTGGACGTGAAACCATGGCGGCGCTTTGCCGCCGAACCCTACCAGAGGCCAGGCCTCGAGTATTCGCGCTCACCGCCACGGCCAATGAGGCCGAAATCCAGGGCTGCCTGGATGCGGGCATGGAAGCGCTTTTGGCAAAACCCCTGAGGGAGGAGGAGTTACGCGCTTATTTGTCCGGAAAACCACTGGAAATTGGACGGGAGGGCCGCCCCGAGCCAGAAGGGCCGAAGCGGGAGGGCGAAACATCCGTTCAGCGCCAGTTAGAGTCCCTTGGCAAAAGCTTGGGCGCGGAAGCGACGGCGGAACTGGTTCGGGTCTTTTTACAGTCCGCCGCGGACCAGGTGCAAAGACTCCGCCGGGCAATTGATAAGACGGCATTCGAAGATATCTCGCATGCGGCTCATCAATTAAAAGGCAGTTGCGCCCAAATCGGCGCCGAGAGTATGGCGGCGCTTTGCCTGGAGTTGGAAATCAAAGGCGAGCAAGGACTGGCGGATGGCCTGACCGAGACCCGCGATCAACTGACCCGCGAGTTTGCCAGGCTAAAGAAGACGCTGCCGCGCATTTCTTTTTAAGCGGATATGTTGCAAGGAATCGAGGAGGGTGTTGAATATCTTTCAGGTGATCGGGAGTGCTTGAACATCCTGCTCCTGACGAGCGCTCTATCGGGAAAGCAGCTGGAGCCGGCTGGTCAGACACCACCATCTCCCTCTCCGGAGGCAGCGCGGACAAGCAGCCAGAGGAGAGGGAGATCTCATTCCTACAGGCGTTTATAGATCGCTGCATTGGTGCAGCTCACACACTCGGAGATCGGAACATCGTCAAGCTCGAGGAGTCGGGTTGTAAACACACAGTTGGTACCTACCACTCGGAAGGTATGGGGAATGCACTCCTCTTCCGGAGGGAAGGGACAGGGCGTGACACAGAGCAGGGCCTGGCTGGGGATTTGGCCGGGAATATGAAAAATGTTCGGATCCTCATCACACACGCCATCGCCGTCATTGTCCCCGGAGAGAATGCCCGTTACCGCGTAGGCGCAGTATGATTCAGCGGCCTCGCAGTTTTCGCCAGGTGGTGCACAATAGGAGATTTCCACGGGCTTCTGGTCCTGGTTGAACTCGGCGTTGTCCGCCTTGACTCCCAACCACTGAAAGAGACCGCCGGTGATAACATTCTCCGCGTAGGTATCGTCGAACCGGACTCTGAAAGATTGCCCCCGTCCCGTAAGCGGGTCACAACTGCCGTATTTGGTGCTGGCGACCCAACTGATCTCGTCTTCATAACCGGGAGGAATGGTCTCTGCCTCGAAGGTGATATAAGCCCCATCGGGGACAAGATCCTCATTGCTGAGATGACTGGTGATTCGGACCTTGTAAGCATCCAAAAAGACGGGTTCGACCTTTTTGGTACCGAGTTTGATCTCGTGCAGGCCTAGTTGGAAAGCGGTCGTCATGGAGGCCCCGGTCACGACGCGCCTGCTGTCGATATGCCATTCAACAAGGGGCGCCAGTGGGGCGGGCGTCACATCAACGGATAGATGCACCTCACGGCCGGTAGAAGTGTAATAAAAGTGCTCCGAGGCTTTTCCCAAGGCTGAAATCGAACTCGATTTGAAATATTCAAAGGTGGATGCATTCAAGTCATCCTCATCCAGTACCACCGGATCTACCGAAACCCGAATGGGCGAAATTTGAATGTCATTCAGTTCGACATCAAGCACATTCAGGCGAATCCAAACCTCCTTTTGACCGCCGATAAAGAAGTACCGAACCAGCGCGCGATAATCACCTGGCTGGTCGGGCGTACACCGTGCGACCGAGAACCGACCGTCATTCCTCACTTCCTGCGCACCTTGCCACAGGATCTTTGTGTGTTCATAGACAGGGCTTCTCAACTCAAGGGTAATACCCCTTGGGACGGGAAGCGGATGTTGACCCACGAGTTTCGTCAGTCGATGCCATTCAGTGGTAAGTCCCGTGATGGGACCTATTTGCAGATCGTCTCGAGGGTCAAATTTTTCCTGAGCCGACAAACAAGTTAAATTCCCAAGTACAACGATAATTGTTGCTTTTACCAATTTCATGATGTACCTCCAAACATGGCTTTCACTTTGTTTTGGGCTGACAAACAGATTTATGGACACAACGATTTTGACCGTCATGCATAGGTCCGAACGATTGGGTCGCCGGCCCAGGGTTCATGCTTGAAAACGGGTGCTCAATAGGTAAGTGTCCTTTCCAGGGAAAAGGTTGATTTGATCTTTCCCGGCGGGGGGCCGAAACCAGATGATGCGGCTATCGGGGGTCATTCCCGACGACCTCCTGTTTGCCAACACCAGGATCGGTGGGGTTCTATTACTGCCGGATGAGCACCAGTGGGGCAGTGATGTACTTGGCCTGCCGGATGCTTGGGAATACACCAAGGGTCACGCAGCGATTGGCATCCTCAATACGGGTATCGACGGGGATCAGGAGGAGTTTATCGATTTTGATGGCCTGGGAAATTATGAGGGCGGCAACTTCCGCGCACACCTCTCCCCTGATCATGGCTATGAGGATGATGAGGAACAAACCCAATCGGGAGCGGTTGTCTCTATAGCGGATCATGGGACTCATGTGGTGGTTATTGCCGGAGCGAGAGCCGACAACGGGTGCGGCGTTGCCGGCGCCTGTTGGGAATGTCATTTGATCATATCCAAAATCAGCCGAATCAAGTCCAACGGTGCCAATGCTTTGATCACAACCGCCGATTGGGCGCAAGGCATCCACTGGGCTGTCAACCATGGCGCCCATCGACTATATTTGCGGCACGAGTATGGGGGCCTTGGTTGGTGGCCTCTATGCCGCGGGCATGCCTTTCCAGGAGTTCGAAAATTTTCTGAAGTACAACGATTGGACAGCCATTTTTCGCGACCGGCCGCCCCGCGATGTTCAACCGATTCGACAGCCTGGACAAATCATACCTCGCGAGAAAAGGTACATCCTTTCATTTTGCCTATAC
>JBGTRP010000376.1:0-7206 GCA_041940685.1 Acanthopleuribacteraceae bacterium | reverse complement strand
GATCCTGGGAGGTCTGGGCCTCTGGGGTCGCGGGATGAAGCTCGGCGCCCTGAGGGTGCCCGGGCTCGTCGCCATCGCCACGGTTCTGGCAATCGGCGTCTTCATCGTCGCGCACCTTGGCGAAAAAGAGGGGACAAATTCGTGCCGGCGCCCGATTGGCGGGCTTACCGTCCGTTCGGTAGAATGTACACTGCCGATGGCGGCCTGAAAAGGGACGGGCCCCGCGTCCGGGCGGATTTTTTTGGGCGATCGGGCTGCCGGTTTTCGCCGGGTGCGTTGTAGCGCGCGGTTCGGTTGGTGATGCGCCGCGCGAAGCACAGCAGCGGCGGCGCGCCGACTGCCGAGCGATGCTTGCCGCGCGGCGCGAGCGAGTCTGGCACGAATCAGGAGACGACCTCATGCTGAATCTGGCCAATGTGCTGACCGAGAACGCGCAGCGCATCCCCGAGCGCGTCGCGGTGATCGCCGACGAGCGAAAGTTGACCTATCACGAGGTGGAAACGCTGGAATTTTCGATTTCGGTGGGTTTCACCTTCGCGGGCGGCACCAGCACCAGCCAGTTCGCCACCATGGCCGAACGTTTCAAGCAATCCATGGGCGATACTCCAGGCGTCACGGACAATCCTGGGCAGGATCTGCCGAATATAGCCGCGCTTCAGCAACAACTCGCCGCGGACCCCGCCATGCTGATGAAGCTCATGTCCTCACCCGAGGTGCAAAAAATGTTGTCTGATCCAGCCATGCTGCAAAGTCTACAAGCCATGATGTCGCCGGGCAAAAAAAAATAACCCCCCATGCGGGGGCCTTGCCGGCCCAGACATGAGAAACGCACCGGGGAGATTTCCCTTGGCGCATGGTTTCACACCAGGCCGGCACGCCATTTCGGCGATATCAGGTGTTGCTGCCCTTGACGTTCACTGAGTTGATAATATCGATGGTCAATGTGTTGTTGGTGTTGAGGGTATTGTCCCATGCGCTGCCGCGCACGGTGACCATTTCCCTTTTGACGACCAGGCTTCCGCCGTCCTTGGCGTTGGCGCGCATGCTGATTCCATTGAGAAAGGGATCGGAAGAGCTACCATAGGGTACGGTTTTGTGATCGCCATCCGGCAGGAAAACGGTAACGATGCCCGCCGAGTGGTGGGGGTCCGAACCGCTCCGCACAAATAGAACCACGCTCATGTCAAAACCCGATTTGTTGATCAATTTCTTTTCAGCCATGATTTCTCCTTTGGTTTCCTCTCGTGAGAGGCTGTTTTGAGTCAAGGCCCCGTGGGCGCCTTGCATGGCTTTCTATAGAACAAGGAGTGTGCCAATTTCGAAAAAAACTTATAACATATTGGAACCAAAAGATTTGCGAGCAAAAATAAAATTTAACTAAGGGCGAACATAGCCGCGAGCATCCCTCAAAAACAGTCATTCGGCATGTTCGGAACATGTTCCCCAGAGAAGCGCGCCGCGCATTTTTCAAAAACAAACGGACCCGAGGGAACAAACATAGGGAGGGTCCGCGCTTCTTAGGACTCAGGTCACCTTGCCATACTGCGGATTGTCCTGCTCGTGATGGCGCAGCAAGGCGGTTTTGATGTCTTCCAGGCGAACGGGCTTGGAAAGGTAATCGTCCATGCCGGCCTGCAGACATCGTTCGCGATCGCCCTGCAGCGCGTTGGCCGTCATGCCAATAATAAGCGGCCGTTCCTCACGGCCCCAATTGGCCACAATTTGGCGGGTGGCGGTCAAGCCGTCCATCTCAGGCATCTGCACATCCATGAACACCACATCATAGATTTCGCGCTCCAAGGCCTCGATCGTCTCCAAACCATTGGCGCTGAGATCGGCCCGGTACCCGAGTTTTTCCAGCATGCGGCAGGTAATTTTTTGATTGATGGGGTTGTCCTCGGCCACGAGAATCCTCAAGGGAAAGAGCTCGCCCAGGCTGGTTTCCGGATGTTCTTCGGCCAGGGGGCGATGGGGCGCGGCCGGGGCCAACCCCAGAGACTCCAAAAGAGCCAGCGGCAGTTGCCGCCGCCTGACCGGCTTGGAAACCATGGCCTTAAAGGGTTCCGGCAACAGGGGTCCCTCACCGTTAACGCCACCCCCGGGAGTCATCAGCACCAATGGCAGACCAGGCTGATGTTGCAGCAGGAGGTCGGCCAGCTCCACGCCATCCACCCGGTTTAAGCTGGCGTCCAGTAAAGCGAGATCAAAGGATTTTCCCTCGTGCAGCCAATGCAATGCCCGTTCAGGGCGGTGCGTCGCGGAAACGTCCATGCCCAAACCCTCACAACTGGAGACGAGCAATTCCAGACTCGGAACATGATCCTCCACAATCAAAATGGTTTTACCAGCCAATTTTCGCCAATAATCCGGTTCATCCAGAGCTTGCCCGGATTCTCCCAAACGCGCGTGGATGGTAAACCAAAAGTTAGATCCCTGACCGACCCTGCTCGCCACACCGATCTCGCCTCCCATTAGCTCTACGATCTTTTTGCTGATGGCCAGGCCGAGACCGGTTCCACCGTATTTCCGGGTAATGGAAAGGTCGGCCTGATAGAAGGGCGAAAACAGCCTCCGCGCTTTTTCGTCAGAAATCCCAATCCCCGTATCGCTGACCTCAAAGCGAATCAACACGGCCTCATCCAGCTCCCTATCCAAGCTGACATCCACCATAATTTCTCCCTCATGGGTGAACTTGATGGCGTTGCTCAGGAGGTTGACCAATACCTGGCGAAGCCGGTTTTCATCCCCTATCAGCAGCGCCGGGACGCCCGATCCCACACGGTACAAGGTCTCCACCTTCTTTTCGGCAATTTTTACCGAGAGCAAATCCATGGCCTGCTCGATACAGGAGAACAAATCGAACTCGATGTTTTCCAATTCCAGCTTGTTGGCCTCGATCTTTGAAAAATCCAGAATATCGTCGATCAATGTCAGAAGCGCTTCTCCGCTAACCCGAATAATCTCCACATACTCCGCCTGCTCACGAGACAGGGGCGTCTTGCCCAACAGGCCGGTCATACCAATCACGCCGTTCATGGGAGTCCGAATCTCATGGCTCATGGCCGCCAGAAACTCGCTTTTGGCGCGATTGGCCACTTCCGCGGCATCGCGGGCGGCTCTCAGGTCGACCTGAATGGCTTTAAACTCACTGAGGTCCTTGGCCAGCAGCACCAACCCCTGCAAGCCACCGTCCGGTTTGTGCATGGAGGCCACGGAAACGGACATGGGAATCAGACGATTGAACCGGGATCGAAAGGCGACTTCCAAATTCTGGACATCGTCCTCAAAAATCTTCTGCCAGGCCGATTCATC
Source organism: Acanthopleuribacteraceae bacterium (assembly GCA_041940685.1). Taxonomy (GTDB): domain Bacteria; phylum Acidobacteriota; class Holophagae; order Acanthopleuribacterales; family Acanthopleuribacteraceae; genus JBGTRP01. The sequence continues at coordinate 3,894 of JBGTRP010000376.1, read as the reverse complement.
TTCGTGGGCGAACAACTTTTTTAAGGATTTCCCGACCAGTTCCCGCTCCTCGAAGCCAAGCAAGCGGCAAAACGCTTGGTTCACCATGAGGATATTGCCTTCAGGCCGCAATACCAGCACGGTATCGGCCATGGAGGTGATGATGTTCTCCACAAAGGACATGGTCTTGGTGGTGTGTTGCAGGTCTCCAATGGTCAGATACCCAATCCGAACCACCAAAAAAACAAAAACCGCACCCATGAGGAACACCGTACCCGTCAACAGAAACACGATCCCGGTTCTCCCCTGGATGCTGAGCACCAAGGCCGCCAGATATCCGAAAAGGAAGAAAACCATCAGGTACAGCAGCAGACGCCAATGGGTGGCGTAGCGGGTGTCGCCAATCAGGGGAAGCAGCTTGGCCGTCGCCCGAATCGCCAAGGCCATGACGATGGCGCCGCCCCCGATTAGCATGCAAGTTACCAGCGTATGAGCTGTCATCTATTAGGTTCCCAACCAGTATTGAAAATAACGATTCGGAGGCAACCCCCGAATGCTGAGCCTCATCGGCCAGGAATTGGAAAGGAAGCCGGCCCAGGAATTCAAGCCCCCGGATTAAATACCAAAGCCATTCCGCCGAACACCGACTCGCGGCCTTTTCAAGCACCTCGTGGGAATGAAAACCCCGCCGCGCCGTCGAGGGAAATCAGCAGCCCTTCGCCAAGCCCAATCATTCAATTCCAGAACAGGGACCATTCTACTCCAATCCGCGCCATCCATGTGGAGCCAATTTATGCAGGAGGTCATACATGGCAACAAAAGTAGCGAAATTCCAGAGCTTTAATTTTTGGAGAATTTGTATTTTCCAGAGGAGGACATCGCGGGGCAGGCCCAAAAACCAATCCGGCCGCGAGCGAGCTCGCGGCCAGGCTGGAGGTCATTTTTTCTGACCTTCCCGGTAGCGGAAGATCAGGGGAATTGTCATCCGGGGCCTCTCGCGAGACCCCGGCTCCCGGTTGATCATGGAAGGTTGGATTGGCCGGCGCAACTCGTCAGCGCGCCCTTTTGCGCGCCGGTGATCAGGCCATCTTTTTTGAGGTCGTTGGCGAGATGGGAAACGCAACTCACGAACTGACCGTGGTTGGAGGCCCCGGCGGCGCATTGGGCGATGAGGTCGGAAATGGTGCAGCCGTCCGAGAAGAGGAGGTTGGGAACACCCGAGTCACAGCCATCGATCACCACGGTGGGGCTGAGATCCGAGCCGGGGCACTGATCGTCGTCGTCGATCACCCCGTCCCCATCTTCATCGCGCAGGATGTAGAGCACCAGGCCATCGTGATCGGAGCTGCGCAGAGCCGTGTTGGGGTCGCTGGCAAGGCTTCTGGGCACATCGGAGTTGCCCCGCCCAAATTCGAACCCCGATACGAAAGACGCCAGCGCCGAGGAGGTCAGGCTGTGATCCAATACCTGGCCGTCGCCGTTGAAATTGAACGAGTAACGTTCGAAAAAGGGCAGGCTCAGCACCTGGTTGTCCAGGTCGGGATTGACCCGGTCAATGCCGGGCAACATGGCGCCCAGCGGGTCCAGGTTCCCGGTGATCTGACCCATGCTGTCCACGTAGCCGTCGGTGAATTGGTAAGCGTTGAAATCGCCGGTCACCACCAGCCGGATGTCGGGGTCGATGGTTTGAAGATCCTGAATCGCCTGGGCGATCTTGTCGGCCTGTTCAAAGCGCTTTTGGCGCACTCGGCCATCCGCATCCTCGATTCCGCTGAGCGACCGGTTGTGGATGGCGATCACACTGATGGGAAAAGGCGCCAAACCGCCCACGTAATCGGCCTCCAGCAACAGCGGCGGCCGGTCGTGAAGCGGACTTGTATCCCCATTGAATGTGAAAGGCTCGTTGGGCTGGATTTGCGTCAGGTTGTGGACCTGCACCGAATCCCGCACCAGGAAACCCACGTCGATGCCGCCGATATCGTTGCCCTCGATGAGATAGGGCGTGTAGTTGATGCTGGCGTCATCGAGCGCAATCTTATCGGCGAGATCCTGGAGCACCTGAATGTTCTCCGCCTCCTGAAGGGCGAGAATGTCCGGAGCGCCCAGCACCTCGCGAATTTGCAGCGAGAATTTATTCAAACGATCCGCGTAGCCGGAAGCGCTTGGCTGGTTGACGAACAGGCGGAACATGTTCTGGCTGCCAATGGTAAATTCGCCCGGGACGGTAGCCCGAACCGCCCGTGGATAAAGTCCGGAGGGAATCACCGTGAGGGAGGTGGGTTGTAGTTGGTAGTCGCCGAAAACGAAACCCAAGGGTCCCTCGGCATGGGCAATCTCGTCACCCGCGCTCAGCTCCATGTCGGGCAAACCCAGAGCATCGGGATCCAGTTCGAACAACTCGGGGTTGCCGTCCCAAACCGGCAAACCCATCAAACCCGGGAAAACGATGCCCGGTTCACGGAAAGTCCGATTGGAGGTGGCGGTGATATGCACATCGCCGAATTGGTTGGATGGGCCGGAAGCAATGCCGCCGATCACCTCGACCAACATCCCTTCCAAGGCTTCCAGGGTGCTGCTTTGCGGGGGACTATTGGGATCCGGCAAGGCGGCGCCCAAGGATACGGGAAGCGGTAGGGAAGCGCCGGAAGCGGTGACCGTATAGTTGGGATTGGTGGTCATTTCGGTGAGCTCGAAAAACTCCACGATCTGACCGGTAGCGTTGACGATATCGCCCACGGCAACCATGGGTACGCCGCCGGTGAATACATACAAGCCCTCGGAGGTGTTGGGATCCGCATCCACATCGGCATCCGGGGTCTGAATGTAGAAACTGTCCACGTCCACCGCGGTCACCACATTCCCCGAGGTAGCGATGATTTGAGTCGCGTAGGACGAGGCAAGCCCGGCCCCCTGAATTTCGTGAATCGGCAGTACCGGCGCCACATTGATGGTGAGGTCACATGTGCCGGTTTGGGGCGTGGAGTCGTCGTTGACCGCGGTCATCTCCACCACGTAGGTTCCAATAGGAACCGAGGACGAGACGGTTATCAATACCGAGGCCGGCGTGGATCCGGAAGCCGGGACAAAGGAACCCGCGCTGATAGCGCCCGCGGCCGGCAAAGGACTGATGTTGGTGATGCTGATCCCCACGATGACGCCGTCCGCATCCTCCGCGGTAACCTCATGTGAATCGCCAAAACCCTCCCCGGTATTGAAGGGGCCGGCGCAATCCGCCACCACGGGCTCGTTGAATACCGAACCGCAGGTCGCGACGTGGGAGCCCAAACCGTCAAACGTATTTTGCGGAAAGCCCTCCCACTCGTTGGTGATGTCGAGCGGATTGTCGAATCCGTCCGGATCGCCGGCGCAAACGACGGGCAGCCTGCGGATGGTATCGTTCTGCGTGGTGACGGATCCGCTTCCCCAGAATGAGCCGGGATCGCTGCCGATGACGCCGATCAGCCGCCGCTCGGGATCGAAGATCTTGATCTTGTTGTTATATTCGTCGGCCCCACATTTATGGGGTCGACGTATCAGCTGGAAGAGGTGCGTTCAGTCGCCCGGTGGAAGAAGAAGCCTGGCACGGTCCTCGACATTACGTGACAGGCGATCGATGTAGTTCTTCAACGACCTCTTGATGCACCGCGACCTTCCCATCCTCTAGCGCTCGCCTCTCAAGACTGGAGGCGAGTTCGCTCAAAGAGAGCGCCAGCTTTGCGTCCCGCCTACAGGCTGTACACGATAGGAAGGAAAGGCGAGCCAGGACACAAAGGTCGAGTGCAATGGGTCGAATTGTATCCTGTTGCTAATCGCAGTGCTCTCCATGCAGAAGAGGCACTTCGACGGTTTGTTGGCACGGATGTTGTTGTGCGAGAGTTTTATTCAGACAATGCACCTGAACTGCTCGACGCCGCA
>JBGTRP010000375.1:0-7210 GCA_041940685.1 Acanthopleuribacteraceae bacterium | reverse complement strand
CGGATTCTCTGCCTTGTCAAAGGCAAGCACGGCGAAGCGAAGTCGCAATGGCGAGTCAGCCGTTGCAATGGTGCTGGCTGGCTCCCCTGCCCGAAATGCCGCTAGCGAGAGCGGGTTGGCGGCGAAGAAGCCATAGTTCCGCGCATGCCAGCGGGTTGGCCGCGGGTTATTGGTCGAGGCGATTGTGGCGATACCGACCTGCTTTCTGTCGATGCTCCCGGTAGCCGCGCACCAGCTGGCGGTCTTGCCCCATATCGACGGCTCGCCGTTGCGCCCTTCGCTGTCGAGCAGGATCTTGCGCTCGGGGAATACGTGAGGGCGTTGGAACTGGATCCCGGCTACATCGACGCGCTTCACGAACGCGCCAAGATCCATATGGCTCAAAATCAGTGGAATCCCGCCCGGAGGCTCTTGGATCGCGCCCTGGATTTCGATCCCAATCGCGTGGTTGTGTTGAGAACCATGGGCAGACTGTACCTGGAGCGGGGCTTTTCGGAGGAGGCCTTGGCCTTTTTGGCGAGGGCCTCGCCTCTCGCAGGAGAAACGGACATTCCGTTGCGGGCGGAGATTCTGAGCTTGGAGGCGCGGGCGCTGGCGGACTTGGGCCGTGGGGATGAGGCGCGAGAGAAACTGTTGGCCTACCATGAGTTTCCCTTCGTTCAACTTCTGCCCTGGCAAGCCGAGGTGGATTTGCTGAAAGAAAAACTGAGCGTGAATCTTCCGTCCAGAACCATTTCGGGAAATGCCTGGATTTCACCGCCGACGGGGGCGCCGCTCGCCATTTTTACCAAGGTGACGGGCGCGGTTACGCTTTCCAATGGGGTGGGCGCGGTTTGGCCCGCGGGTTTCCGTACCGCGGTGCGGCGGGGGGCCGACATTCGAGCCCTGCCCGATGCCGAGGCCACCCTGGTCTGTGAAAACGGCGGCGTGGTCGTGATTACAGGGGCGGGTAGCTGGAAGGCCGATGATTCGCTCTGCGGAAACCTTGTCGCGGGAGCCGATCAGCTTTATGAGTTGTTGCTCGCCGAGCTTCAACGGGATTTCTCTTCCCTGGGTTCGCTGCTCAAACCCGCTACCAGGTCGGCCGGGGAGGGAAACCACCTGATCCTGTCCCCCGCTGGGACCACGATATCCAGCGAGCCGGAGCTAGTCTGGACTCGCGTGGCCGGGGCTACCGCTTACGAGATTGTCATTGACTCCGACTATGGTTCGCTTCCCCTGGAAGTCGAAACGGAGGCGCTTGTGCAGGAATCCCTCAAGACCGGATCGCGGGAATTGGTTCTCTATCGCCTTTCCTGGCCGGAGGAACCGCTTTGGCCCGAGGCGGAGTTCTCGGTCCGGATTGTTCCCCGCTCCGCGACCGAACCCCGCCGTGATTTCGGCGAGCTGAGATCTCGGTCGCGCGTGCTGGACCCGAAGGGCGCGAGCGAACTGCAGTCCGCGATTGGGGCCATCCAGACGCTTGATGGGAACGCGTTTGCGCTTGCGGAATTGCGCGCCCTGGCCCATGAGGCGCGCGGCCTGTGGGCGGATGCCTTGCGCGCCCGGGCGAAACTCGCCCAGGAAAGGGCCTGGCCGGGAGACCGGCTCGGCCTCGGTTGGGCATGGTTGAACTTGGATGGGGACGCCTTCGCCCGGGATGGGTTTCGCGAAATTCTAGCTTCGGATCCCGATTTTGCCTCACGGGCGGCGGCCGAGTGGGGACTGGGCGTCGTCGAATCGCGGGCCGGGCGCTACCATGAGGCCTCGCGCCACCTGGGAAGGGCGCGGGCGCTTTTCCAACGCCTGGGACGGCGGGAGGAAGGATTAAAAGTAGAGGCGGCCATGCGCGAGGTCGCCCTGCTGCAATCCGGAGCATCCGGCGGGGAGGAGGCGCGAACGCCATGAAACCTCTGCTTTGTGGAAGTTTTTTCGCGGCTCTGTTGCTGGTCTTGCTTGGCGGCGAAACCCCGGAGCCATCCCAAAAGTACGCTTTTTTGGTGGGTATTGACCAATATCCCCGGCTTCCCAATTTGTCCGGCTCCCGCAACGACGTGGCCGACATGAAAGCCCTGCTCATCGAGCGTTTCGGTTTTCTCGAGGCCAACATATTCACCCTCACCGACGCCCAAGCCACCCGTGCAAACATCCTGGCCCGCTTCGAATCCGAGCTCATCGATAAGGTGAAGGATGGGGATATGGCCCTTTTCCACTTCAGTGGCCATGGTTCGCAAATGATCGATGTTTCCGGAGACGAACCCGACGGAAAGGACGAGACCCTGGTTCCCTATGACAGTCGGGAAGAGGGGGTGTTCGATATCAGCGACGACGAAATTCACGGCCTGCTGGAGCGGTTGCTGCAACGGGGCGCCAAGGTTACTTTCATATTCGATAGCTGTCATTCCAGCGGCGGGCAGCGGCCGGGCTCATGGCGCAAGGTTTCGGCCGATACCCGGCCGCCGCCCGAGGTTGCAGGAGGAGTCATGTCCTCCGATGAGGGCGGCGCGGGCCTCGGTGCGTTGAACAATCCCGACTATGTGTTTATTTCCGCTTGCGGCAGCACCGAAGTGGCCGGAGAAATCCAGGTGGGCAACCGCATGAATGGGGCGTTGACCCATCATCTGGTCAAGGCTCTACGGGAGGCCGAAGACGAGGTTACCTGGAGCCGGGTCGTGGAGCAGGTGGTCCTTGGCGTGCATCGCAGGTACAGGGGACAAACCCCGCAATTGCAGGGCCGTGGCGACAGCATCGTTTTCGGGACCGAAGAGCGCCCTGATCACCCACACTTCCTGGTTACCGAGGCCTCGGAGGGAGGCGTGGTCTTGAACGGTGGGGCGGTGCATGGATTGACGGTGGACTCGGTTTTCGAAATTTTTCCGGCCGGCAAGATCGATGAGACAGAGGCCGGCATCGCCCGCATTGGTTTGACGGCCGTGGAACCCCTCAAGGCCAGGGCCCGCGTATTGGAGGGCGGGCCCGTGCCCGAGGGCGCGTGGGCCGTGGAGCGCGAACATCATTACGAGGGTCCGCGTCTGCATCTGGCTTTCCAGGATTTGGGGGACTCCGCTGTTTTGCGGGCTTTGCGCGATGCGCTTGCCGGCGACCGGGCCTTGGAAATCATCGATGAAACCGAGCGGGCGCTCGTGGTGATCGTCCACGATGCTCATGCGAATACCATTTTGCTTCAGGATGAAAAAGGTCATCTCTTGGGAAGGCCGCTAGCCGCCTCCGACCCGAACGCGGTGCGGCGGGCCGTTCGCCAATGGGCGCGCTGGTTTCGGGTGCGCGCTATCGAGAGCGAGGGGGCCAGGCCGCCCGAGATCGCTTTTACCATCACTCGCGGGAAGGAAGAGCTTTTGGCCGTTGCGGGTGATGAGGCACAGGGTTTGGCCCGGTGCAAGCCGGGAGACATCCTGACCCTGAAGCTGGTCAACCGATCCCGGCGCAACCTTTACTTTACAGTTCTTCTCTTGGAGGATACGGGTGAAATCAGCGAATTTTATCCGCGCGGCAAGGGCTACCAGCCATTCCCACCTGGAGGGAAGGGCATTTGGGAGAAGCCGATCCAGGTCACCCTTCAAAAGGGCGCCAGGGTGGAGCGCACGATCCTCAAGGTATTCGCCACCTTGCGGCCCGTGAATTTGGGCTACCTCAAACAGGCTCGTATCCGTTCGGCGGCCGGTCCTCACCCGCTGGAGGCCTTGTTGGGCCCTGACAGCCGGAGCGCCAACCTGCCGCCCGCCCGTTGGACCGCGGCCCAACTGACCCTGGAGGTGAACGGAGAAGGGCCTGATTAAGGGGCTCAATCTGAATTCGGGTCATAGGGGAAGATGAAGCGGTAAAACAAAGAACGAACCGCCGCATCGAAAGAAGGCGAATACACAAAAGACTCGATATCCTTTTCACTGTTGCTATGACCGCCCGCGGTGGTGAGGCGGATCGCGCAACCGTCTCGACTGTAGAGCATATGGTAATAAATCCGCACCAAACTGCCCCGAGCGGAGTCGTGGCTGGAGCGGGTGACTAAATAGGTGACTTCCCTGTCGCCCATTTGGCCCACTTCGCGTTGCACGATCTCGATTCTGCCGTGTTGCAGAAACTGTTTGTGGACAGGACTATATTGTGTGTAATCAAATTGCAGCGTTTTCTGAATGAGTTGCTCCATGGAAAGGGCTTCTTTCAAATAGACAAGGTGGAGTTGGCCGCTGCCACGGTCCACCCTGGGGAATTTGTGGGTTTGGTTGGATTTAAACTCTCCCATGAGGCCTCCCTTGTAACAACTCCAAAAGCCGCGCGGATGGGATGGTGGGAAACGAGGTCTAAGGTTGCGCCGCTGTTGATTTGTGTATTCCGATGCGGGAAGGGGATAGGAATCCGCGGAGGGGGGAAGCGGTTTTCCGGGCGTAACGGTGGGTGCGGTGAGCAGCCAACCGTAATCGCCCCAGAACTGCTTGGGTTTTTTTTCATCCTCCCAGGAGGCTTCGGTGATCGAATCGCGAACCCATTCCGCGCCTTTATTTGCAAGCTTTTTGGTTTTTACAATCGCTTTTTTCAATGGGCCGAGCTTCTCCACCGGCAGTTGCAGCAGGGGATAATTGAAGTTCAGCGCTTCCTCGCGAAAGGTCGGTGACTGCCTGCCGTGGGTGAGTTGCTTCACCCGGTCGGCGGTATAGGCGCGTAGCTCCGAAATGTCTACCTGTAAATTTTGGTCGAGATCAGCCTTGGGAAGCTCCTTTGGATCATCCCTCCGGAGACCCTCAAGAAGCACATGGGTGAAAACGCCGTTGTTGAATTCCGAGGACTCGAAGGCGAATTCGTTGCCGCGAGCGGAGGCGATCACCATCGCGCCGGAGCCCCGGTTCAGGTCCACGAACATCTCGCGCATGAGGTCGAATCCATTGCCCAAGGGCGCCGGATTGGGGTCGGGCGGTGGTTCATCCTCCGGCTCCAGTTCGACGATTCCGCGCGTAACCGTCCCAGTGGGGACGGCGTTTGGAACACCAGTCGCGGGCTCATCGGGTTCCAACTCTCCGGCGTGGCAGGCATCGATTACCACCAGTTTGCGCCGTGAATGCAGGCCATCCATCAGGTTCTCGATCTCCTCGTAGGCCAACCCCCGTTCTGCGGGCCGCAAAAAGTCGATATCCGCGGTTCCGTAATAGAACCCCCGATTGCCGTCCAACAACCCGTGCCCGGCCATAAACAGCATCACATGATCATCCAAGCTGGCTTGCTCCAGAAAGGCGCGCGTATGGCGAATGTTCTCTCGCGTCGCCTTTTCATCGGTCAGCGTCAAGGTGAACACTTTGCCGAAGAGATCCCGGTTGGCTTCCATTAGATTCGCCAGGTCAATGGCGTCCTTGGCCGCGAATTGCAGATTCTTTTCCCCGCCTCCCTGAATGTAATCGGATACGCCTACCGCAACCAGATACATATTGGGTTTGGGCGGCTCGCCGGGGCGCAGAAGGTGAACCGACTCGCGGTAGGACTCCACTCCCAATGCATTCATGACGCTTGCCTCGATATTGTTTTCACCCCATCCGAGTGGGACGGTTACCCTGACCTTAAGCGAGTGGCTTTCATGTTGCTCCAGGTCTACGCCCCTCCTGCCCTGAAGCGGGACGCCATTCACGCGGACCAGCAAGCGGTCCAGCTTTTGGCGTTCGTCCTTTATGCCGACCTCCAGCTCCAAACGGTCGGCCTTGGTAGCGTTCACCGCGAGGTCATTATGGATGACAATTTCCGGTAGTTGAAAATCAAGAGCGAGCTCTTCCTCCTTCAACCCAAGGCGCTGCAGCCGTTTCTCGTAGGCTTGCCGATAAAGCGCCACCAGGTCAGGATCGTGACCCGGCAAAGCGGCCACCACCAAATCGGGCCGGTTCAAGAGGGCGTCGAACTGATCAAAACCATAGGCCTTGTGGTCTTTCAAAACCACGATGGCCCGATAACCGTTGCGGGTGCTTTTGTATTTGAGATCCGGGGTAAAGGCGATGAATTCCTCGCTCTGAGGCAAACCCAATAGGGTTACCGCGGGAGAGACGATTTCCAGGCTCGCGTCCGCGAGAGCCGCCCTGTCCCAAATCTGTAATCGGCCGTCGAAATCCGCGCTGAGCACGGATTTTCCATCCGGGGAAAAGCCTGCCAACTGAAAGCGGCCTTTAATGGTTCGCAGGTTTTCCCCGGTTTCCAGGCTCCACAGGCGTAGGGTTTTGTCGGTAGCGCAACTCACGGCGTGGCCTTCATCCGGGCTGATGGCCACCGATGAAATGCCCAGATCCTGTTTGAAGTTGAAACGCTGATTCGACCATAGCTCATGGCCCACGAGATCGTGGATGCGCCGGTGTGTTTGGGCGTCCCATACCGTGAGGGAGGCGCCCTTGGCGGTGAGAATATGGCGACCCAGTTTGCCGAAATCAGCGGCATCACAGGTTGGGAAGCGCTGCACTGGCCTACCGAGGGCTACCTCCCAGAGGTCGGTAGGCGCCTCGCTGGGGAATTCGTAACGCCCAAGGGCGCGGTACCCCGCGGAGAGCAGCAGAAAAGCGCCGTCCGCGCTGAAGGAGATGCGGTTGTATTTGGCCTTTTCAATCTTCCAGCGTTCCCTGTCCTGGAAATCGACTTTTTCGCCGCTGGCCAGGTCCCACCAAATGAGTTTCTTATCCACGGCAAAGCGCAGGCCCAGATGGGGCCATTCCAGGCTGACGAGGTGCTTTCCGTCCGGGCTGAACGCCAATGCGCGCGGGTAATGCTCGCAATTCAAGGTTTTGAGCAATTCCCTGGTTCCCAGATCCCAAATCTTGATGGTTTTATCCTCGGAGGCCGAGGCGATTCGTTGCGAATCGGTGGAGAAGGCAACCGCGTTAACCTTATCCTTATGGCCACGAAATAGCCGGATCTCGCGCAGGTTCTTCACATCCCAAACCCGAAAAGTCGAGCTTCCGTCTAAGTTGGCGATCATGCCGCCATCCGGGCTGTAGACCATATCGAGGATGTCGGCGGTTAACCCTTGGACGGATTGCTCCACGGAGGTGGCGACGGTGTTGTCGGAAGCGGGCTCGATGCGCCAACGGCGAATGGAATGGCCCTCCGAGTCCGCGACGACGAATTTGCTATCCGGACTGAATGCGAGGGTGTACACGGGAGAGGAACCGCGATAGAGGTTGCCCAAATCCGCGCCATCCGCGGTGCGCCACAGTTTGATCTCACTGACCATGGAGCCCTTGCTCGGATG
>JBGTRP010000374.1:0-7219 GCA_041940685.1 Acanthopleuribacteraceae bacterium | reverse complement strand
TTTTGGGGTTGTATGGTTTCCGCGAGTTCCGCGATGGTTTGGTTTTGAAATAATTGTTCCGCGGTAAGCTGCAGGCCGGATGAGGCGCAGCGGGAGATTACCTGAATGCTCAAGATGGAATCGCCGCCGAGCTCAAAGAAGTTGTCATGGATGCCTACCCGCTCCAGGCCAAGGGTCTCGCTCCAAATGCCGACAAGCCTTTCCTCCACGCTGTTGCGGGGCCCCGTGAAGCGGGAATCATTTTGAAGGTCACCACGATAAGCGTTGTGAGCGATCTGGTGCAATGCGGTTCGGTCCAGCTTGCCATTGGCCGTAAGCGGTAGGGATTTCAAGACCAGGATTGCCGATGGCAACATATAGGCGGGCAGGCGCTCGCGCAGGGCGTTCATGATCATCCGTTTTAACTTTGCCTCGGCGGCCATGGCCTTCTTTGAGGGCTGAACGAGGGCTAGAATGCGTTTTCCAACCGCGTCCTCGTGGAGAATCACACCGGCGAGGCTCACCCGGGGAAGGCCACCCAAAATGGTTTCGATTTCTCCCAGCTCGATGCGAAAACCGCGCAATTTGACTTGTGAATCCGCGCGTCCAAAAAAGTAGAGGCTGTTCCCCCGCCGCTGGACCAGGTCGCCCGTATGGTAGATCCGCCCTCCCATGGTTCCGAAGGGATCCGGTTGGAAGGCCGCCGCGGTAGCCTTCGGCCCGCGGGTATACCCGCGCGCCAGGCCCGGCCCCCCCAAGAAAAGCATTCCGGTAACGCCCGCCGGCGCGGGGCGTCCCGCGCCATCGAGCACCAGGGCCCTGACGCCGTCGATGGGCGCGCCAATGGGCGGCGGGCCCGGGTTTCCGGGTAGGATGGGCGCGCTGGTGGCCACCACGCTGTTTTCGGTGGGCCCGTAGTTGTTGACGAGCTCGAACGGCAGTCCTTTGGGGGGATGGGCGTGCAGCCGATCCCCGCCGACCAAGAGCATGCGAAGCCGCGTTTCAGGAGGCCAAGATGTGGCCAACAGCGTTTCGGCCAAGGGTGTGGGCAGAAAGGCGATGGTGATGCCATGTGCAAGGAAAAAGTCTCGCAAAGGGGAAGTTTGGGCTAGCTCCCCGGCGTCCGGAACATGTAGCGAGGCGCCGGCGGCCAGGTAAGGAAAGGTTTCCCAGATGGATGCGTCAAAGCCGGGGTTCGCGGCGATAGTGGCGCGGTCCTTCCTTTCGATGGCAAAGGCGCGCTGATGCCAGGAAATCAGATTGGCAAGGCCGCGATGCGGCACGATCACGCCCTTGGGCTCCCCGGTCGACCCGGATGTGTAAATCAGGTAGGCCGCCGCCTCCGCATAGGGGATCGCCCGGTTTTCGTCGGGAGCATCCCGCCCGACCCAGGAAGTGGAGCCGTCGAGAATCAACGTGTCTGGGGCGGCCGCGCGGAGATCTGACGCAAGTCCGTGGGTGGTGAGCAAGACCCGGGAGTCGCTGTCTTGCAGCATGAACTTTAGACGGTCGAGAGGCTGGGCGGGATCCAGGCAGACGAGAACGCCGCCCGCGCGGAGTACGGCCACCCGCGCGATCATTAGGCGGATGGAGCGGTTGAACAGGATGCCCACGCTCTGTTCGGGCGCTATCCCGCGCTGCAGGAGTTCCCATGCGAGGGAGGCTGAAATTTGATCCAACGCTCCATGGGTCATAAAACGGGAACCTCGGATGAGCGCAATGGCGTCGGGCGCCCGCTCCGCAACCCTCGCAAGGGCGATTTGGAGTGAAGGTTCATTTTCGGATGGAGGCGTCTGAAACCAATCCGCCAGCAATGCGGCGCGTTCCCGTTCATCGAGCAGGGGAACCGCCTCCAGCCGTGTCTCCGGATTGGCGGCCAGATACGCCAATAGGTTGCTCAGGTGGCGCGCCATGCGTGCGATGGTGGGCGAACGAAACAGGTCCCGGCGGTACTGGAGCATGGCCCACAAGCGCCCCTCGTGCTGGGTGACCAAAAGCGTGAGATCAAATTGCGCGGCCCGTTGTTCAAGACCGTAGGACTCCAGAGCCAATTCGCCCAAATGGAACCGGAAACCATCCAAGCCCAGGGCAAAGGGCGCGGCCTCCTTTAACAGATGCGGCGTCTGAAGGGAGAACATGGTTTGAAAGAGCGGGGAACGGGCGGCATCCCGTTTCGGCTGTAGCCGCTCGACCAAAACCTGGAAGGGCAATCCGTCGTGGATCAGCGCCTCTTTCACGATGCGCCCGGTTTGTGCGAGAAAATCCAGGAACCGAACGCCGCTCCCGATGTTCGACCGGATCGTTACGGGATTGACGAAATAACCCACCACCCGGCCCCAGTGAGCATGGGGCCTGCCGGTGGTGGGTACGCCCACGCGGATGTCCCGCTGGTTGGAATAGCGGAACAGCAACAAATTCCAAGCGGACAACAAAAGGTTGAAAAGAGTGGCTCCCGAGGACTGGGCAAGTTCCGCGAGCTTTTGGGCGGTTGAGCGGCCAATGGTGAAAACCTCCGCGGCTCCATGTCCGCTTTGGTGTGGCGGGCGCGGGTGGTCGGTTGGCAGTTCCAACGCTGGCGGATCATCGCCGAGCCGCTGCCGCCACCAATGCCATTGGCGCTCGGCTTGCTCGCTCGCGGCAAACCGCAGCCGGTCCTCTACCAGATTCGCGTACCCTTTGGGAATCAGTGGTAGGCGCGCCCTGTTGGCGCGTGCCGCGTATAGCGCGCCCAACTCGTCCATCAACACCATCATCGACCACAGATCCGCGACTAAGTGATGCATGACGAGGAGTAACAGATGCCGCTCTCGGCTCAGCCGGAGAAGGTAGATTCGTGAGGGCGGCTCGTCTTCCAGGTGAAAGGGATGCCAAGCCTGGTTGTCCACGTACTTCCGGATGCGGCGTTCGCTCCAGGCTTCAGCGTTTACCCGGGTGAGGGGCAGGGAAACCCGGCTGGGAATCGTCTGAACCGGCAAAGCATCCCGCGTGGAGAATCGCGCCCGCAATTGGGGGTGCCGTTCCCAAAGCGCCTCCAAGGCCTCAATTAGGGAATCCACCTCCAACGGAGAACGAATGAGCACGGCCAGAGGGATGTGGTACGCGGGGTTTTCCGTAGCGCGTTGGTACAAAAACCAGAGCGCGCGCTGATTGGGGGCTAAGGGAAAGCTTTCCCCGTGCGAAGGGGACAGTGCGGTCTTGTTCGGAGCCCTTCCTAGGTTGGCGAAAGCATAATCGGCGAGCCTTTCCAAGCTTTCCTCATAGATCAAACCGCTTTCCGGCAGGACCAACTCCAAGGCGGACTCGACCTCGTGTTGCAGCCGCACCATGTCCATGGAATCCAACCCAAGCGAGGCGACCGGTTTGCTCGTGTCAATGTCGGTGAACGAAAGCCCAGAAATATGCGCGGCCATGGCTCGGAGCCATTGAAGCAAGAAGGCGCGTGGGTCTGACGCGGCGGCCAGTTGGCCGCGGTCGAGGCTGAGGGCCGGTGAAGGCTCCGGCTCAAAAGAAACTCGGTCCTGGGCCAGGATTTCCAGTTCGCCGCGCAGGAATTGATCCCTGCTCGGCTGTCGGCGGACCTTGCCGCTTGAGGTTCTGGGGATCTTCCCGGGTTGCAGGAGGCAGACTCTGTGAATGCGAAGCTCATGCGCCTCGCTCACGGCGCTTCGTACGGCCTTAATAACCGAATTCCCATCGAGTTTGCGCCGCCACCCGCGCCGGATTTCCAACAACAAGACGAGCGCTTCGACGCCTTCCTCGGAGATGGAAAAAACGGCCGAGGCATCGTGCTGGAGTGCGGGATGGGCGCGCTCCGCGCTTTGCTCAATGTCCCGTGGGTCATAATTGCGGCCGCGCAGGATGATGAGGTCCTTGATGCGCCCAGTGATAAAAAGCCTTCCCTCGAAAAGGAAACCCAAATCACCCGTGCGCAGAAACGCGTCTTCGCCGTTGGCCAGCCTGGCCGCGAAGGTCTCCGCGGAAAGCGCCTCTTGACCCCAATAGCCCTGGGCCACGCCCGGGCCGGATAGCCAAATCTCACCAATGCGACCCTCCGGCAGAGGCGTTCTACGCTTGGGCTCCACGATGAGGACCCGTTCTTTGGCAAAAGTGACGCCGCAACCGGCAAGTTCGATGCTTGGTTTCCCATCACCTTGGTCGGCCTCCGCCAAGATGGCGCGGTCCTCCGATAGTGCGTCCCGCTCGAAGCGGCGAATTTCAGGGGGCGCCAGGGCGCCGGCGCCGCTGATGAAGAGCGTGGCCTCCGCCATTCCGTAGCAGGGGAAAAACGCCTCGTTTCGGAAACCCCTTCCCCGAAAGATAGCGGAAAAGCGGCGCAAGGTAGACGCTTGAACCGGCTCGGCTCCGTTGAAGGCAACCCGCCATGGGCTCAGATCCAGACTGGCCAGCCGCTCGGGAACGGCTCGGTCCACGCAGAGTTGATAAGCAAAGTTGGGTGCGCCGCTGATGGTGGCTCGCTGCTGGCTGATGGTGTCCAACCAGGAAAGGGGATCACGGATGAAATCGATGGGAGCGCGCAAAACCGTGGTGAAGCCGCGATAGACGCAATGCAGCACCATGCCGATCAAACCCATGTCGTGGTAGAGAGGCAACCAACTCACGCAAATATCGTCTTCGTTGGTTTCGAAGGCCTCGGCCATGCTGGACTCGTTGGCCATCAGGTTCTCATGAGAAACCATCACCCCGCGCGGGGACCCGGTGGAGCCGGAAGTGTACTGGATAAATGCGAGAGCGCTTTCCTTTAAATCATCGCCGGCCAGATTCCCCTTGGGCACGGGTGCATCGTTCGATTCAACGGCCATAACCGTTGGGGAAGACCCATCCTTGCTACCCAAAAACCCTCGAATTCCCTCCAAAAGGTCAGGCGTTGTCAGCGCCAGGCTCGCCTCGCTGTCCTCGATCACCCTGCCGGAACGGTAAACTTTCTGACGAGGATTTGGCGGGTAGAGGGGGACCGCGACCCTTTTGGCGTAGAAACAGGCGAAAAAGGCCGCAATATATTCGAAGGAAGGAGGGAAGAACAACAAAACGCGGTCGCCCGGTTGGCCAATGGAGCGCAGTTTTACGGCGATGGCTTGTGCGCGCTGGTGTAACTCGCCGTAACTTAAATGCGCGGTGGACCGTTGAGACCGGGTGAGAAAGCGGAAGGCGATGCGGTCGGGTTTGGTTGCCGCGTGCCAGGAAAGGACCTCGGCCAAGTTTCTTGCCCTGGCCCGGTAAAGGGTATAGGTCCTTTCCATCAACGATTCCCTTTGTTTAGAATTTCTTTGACTATTAAAAATTGGAAACTATTAGGAAAATAATTTTTTAGAAAAAATAAAGTATTTCAAGATACAGCGCCTATGGAAATCGATCGATAATTCAAACATTCGGGACGATGATAAAGAAGGATATGATACAAAGAAGAGCAGTCATCAATCAAGCGTATTCTCTCGGATTTTTATAGGTGTAATTACCAAGTTAACTCATTTGTTGCAATAAGTTTATTTTCCGAGATTGGTGAAATTTTATTGCCCGATGGTTGTGGACATTTTTACAGTTTCGGAATACTATGGTCAGGAATTTCAGGAACACTATGGCCGGTATTTCTCATACCAGCCTTTTTAAATGAAAATAATGAAATCGATTCTTTTCTGTTTTTACCTATAAGGCGAGTCGTTTGGTTTGAGGTTGGTTGAGATATTGAAGACATCACATCCCCGCGGTTCTCCCCTGGGCGCTAGGGCCCTGTTGCGGTGGCGTTCGAGTTGCCGCTACTCAATGTTCTTTAGGCGCGAAACTTCAGTGAGCCATGCCGGGGAAGGCGCCGCTTTGGTTTTGAATGATTCGTTGTTGGAGGCCGTCATGTTCTCTTTTTACCGCTGCTCTTTACTCCTTCTGCTGGGCCCATTCACCGTTTTTGCCCAAACGCGGATGATTTCGCATCTCACCAATCCGTCCGGAGGATTTTCCAGCACCCTCATCTTGGAAAATAACGCCCCAATATCGGAATCGGTGACCTTGACGCCCTATGACGCCTTGGGCAACGGGCTCGGCCCGGTTACCCTTCAATTGGATTCGGGTACGGTGCTGGTTCGCGACGCGACCGATCTGTTCGCGGGCGCGGCCTCTCATTTCGAGATCGCGGCCGGGGAAGACGACGTCGTGAGGACCCAACTCAGGGCCGGCGAACAGGTTACGGTCGATCTCAAGTAGCCTGCTGCTATGATCGAACCCTCCTGCGCCCAGCCCGTTTCCCTGCCTTAGTGAGTGAATGCCGCGGTCGGATCGTGACCTCATGGTCGCCTTCCAGAAAGGCGACCCGGATGCGTTCAACGTCCTTGCGGCGCGGTACGAGCGGCAGCTCGTAAATTACTTTTACAAAATGTGTTACGACCGCGGGATCGCGGAAGACCTGAAGCAGGAGACGCTGCTGAAGGTCATCCGCTACCGCAAGCGCCCTGGACAGCCCAGGCCGCCTCAGATCCATGGAAATACCGCATTAGAAGTCGTATTAACGATCATCCCCACCATCCTCGTTTTGGCGTTGGGCATCTGGTCGGTATTCGCTCTATTTGAGATTGACAAACCCCCCGATGACGGGCCCGAACCCATGCACGTGAATGTCACCGCCCACCAATGGTGGTTCGAGTTCGAATACCCGGACGCGGGAAATGGCAAAAAAATCATCACGGCCAATGATCTGAAGATTCCCGTCGACCGGCCGATAACATTGTCGCTGTTCTCTGACGATGTGATCCATAGTTTCTGGGTGCCCAAACTTGCGGGCAAGCTGGACATGGTGCCAACCCACGAAAATAAGATGTGGTTCCAGGCTGATTCAGACAAGATTGACGATGATTTGCCCGTAACTCTATTTGGGGCGTGCGCCGAGTTATGCGGCTTGGCCCACGCATTGATGCGCTTCCGCGTCACGGTGATGGAACAAACCGACTTTGATTCTTGGGCTGCTGCCTACGGGCCGCCGCCTACCAATACTGATAAAGCCAAGCAGGGCGCACAAATATTCGCGGCCAACTGCACACTGTGCCATACTATTGACGGCCCTGACGACCCGGCCCTCTCAGCCAGCCGTTTGACCGGTTTCTTGACCGGTGGGGACATAACCCCGGTGCCTGCGCCGAACCTGACAGACCTAAGAACTCGCAACACACTTGCAGCGGGCATCGTCGACCTGAATGAAACGACCTTGAGACAATGGCTAAAGAACCCAGAGGACGTG
>JBGTRP010000373.1:0-7265 GCA_041940685.1 Acanthopleuribacteraceae bacterium | reverse complement strand
GGCTTTACCGTGGTCAGGCCATAAAACTTGGTCGCCATATGGCGCTTTAATCAATGTAAATGGCTCTTTACCATGTGTGGACGCAAAGGATATGTGGTTATCTGGGTGGTAATCTTGTGACCAATAAACTTTTTCAAAATAGAAATGCAAACGATAATTTGAGGAAAAAATCATTTAACTCTTTCAACCGCGGGAACATCTCAAACAGCATCACCGAAATACGCGCCCGTAATCCCGCGTGAAAGGGTTAGGGAAATTGCATTCCCGGTTTGCTCCGAGAGCGCCGCTCCAAGGGTCATGTCAACGGCGCCCGAGCTATTGCCCCGCTTTTATCCAACGCGATAGACGGCTACTGGTGAATTGGCGGCGGAGCCTGAGACTGTATTGACGTTCCATGTTGGAGTCCAGGCCCGGCACGTAATCGTGGTTGTTGCCCTTGCCGGCCAGGGCGATCAGACGCCAGTGTTTGGAGAAGCGCCAGTCGAAGCCGAGCGAAATGAGCGAGGTTTCATCCGTGGAGCGCGTGCGATGCCAGCCCTCGCCCAATAAGCTCCAATCTTTCCCCAAGCGAAAGCCGCCGTGAAGGGCAAGCACGATGTAGTCCCACTGTTCGCCCGCCATATCGGGGCGGCCCAAAATATCCAGCCGCGCCACCCCGGAAAGGAAACCACGCGTCCCGCGCCAATCGCCGGTAAAGCCCAAAAAGGCGTCCGTCTGATCGCTGCCGAAGTAGGTTTCCTCATCCGCGTTGGGGATCTTCACTTTAAAAAAGCCCTTTAACCCGAGTGCGCCGCCAGGCTTGCGGCGCAAGTCAACCCAGGCGCCCAGGGTAAAATCGGCCAGCTTGAAATCCGAACCGCCCTCCTCGGCCGCCGCCAATTGCGGCGGGTTGGTGCGCTGAACCCCGAAGTACTCGATACTGAGCGCCATACGCGCGGAGAGTTGGCCGTGAAGGCGAAGATCCGGCACGTAATAGCGATCCTCCTCGCCGCGATCCGGATGGTTGAAAAAGCTGTAGGCCGCGCCAAAATCCGCGGCGATCTCTCCCGGCTTCATGGTTTCGGTCAAGGGTAGATAAAAATAGAGATTGGCCCATAGGGGAAAGGCTCCAAAAAGGGGTAACAACCGAATCAACACCATCCTCCAGGCTCGGCGCGGCCGCGATTCCAGAGAAGCAACCGGGATTGGGGACGCCACACAAAAAAGTATAATGGGAGCATTCGATCCCGTGCTTGTCAAGGGGAAAGCGCCGTCTAGGATGGGCACGGCGTTTTCGCGGTTGGTTGTTCAGCCTCGGATCACTTGTTTTGGGTTAGGAGCTCGCATGTCGTATTGGGATTGGTTGATCGTGTTGGCGTACCTAGGAAGCGTGATCGCGGCCGGGTTATGGTTGGGCCGCGGGCAGAAGAACATGGAAGACTATTTCCTCGGCGGACGCCGCATCCCCTGGTGGGCGGCCCTGCTCTCCATGGTGGCCACGGAAATCAGCGCGGCCACCTTTCTGGGCGCCCCGGAACAGGGCTACACCCGCGACAATACCTACCTGCAATTTGGCATCGGCTCGATCCTCGCCCGCTTCGTCTTGGCCTTTTTGTTCATCGGCATCTTCTACCGGCTACGGGTCTTTACGGTCTACCGATTCCTCGCCCACCGTTTCGGGATGGCCACCAAAAATGTCTCGGCAGGGTTATTCCTGCTCGGTCGCTTCTTCGCCGGCGGCTCTCGCTTATTCATCGCATCCTTGGCCGTGAAGGTCTGCACCGGGCTCGGCATGGTGCAGGCGATCCTGGTGCTGGGCGCAATTTCGGTGGTCTACACCCTCTTCGGCGGCATAAAAGCGGTAATCTGGACGGATGTCATCCAGGCTGTGGTGTTGATCGGCGGCGCGCTGTTTTGCATTATTTTCTTATTGGGCGACATCCCCTTATCCCTTGGAGAAACGCTGCATTTCCTGAGTGAAAACGACAAGTTCCGCCTGCTGGACACCTCCTGGCGCGATGGGGATGGGGGTCTGGCCCTCTTTTCCAACCCCTACCATTTCATACCCGCGATCCTAGGCGGGTTTTTTCTCACCATGGCGACCCATGGCACGGATCAGGCTATGATCCAGCGGCTGCTGACCTGCAAGGACAGCATCAGGGGCAAGCTCTCCATGGTGCTCAGCGGTTTTTTGGGGATCGGTGTCACCTGTCTGTTTCTCTTCGTAGGCATGCTGCTGTTCGCCTACGTAGCCTACCTGCCCGAGGGCCACACCATGCTGGAGCGCGCCGCAACGCTGAAGGCGGCCGGCCACAACGATCACTATTTCCTTTACTACATCCTGCACGGATTGCCTACCGGGGTGGCCGGCCTGATTATCGCCTCTGTAGTCGCCGCCGCCATGTCCAGCATCGACTCCGAGCTCAACGCCATGAGCGCAACTTTCGTCAACGACTTTTATCAACCCTATTTCGCCCCGGAAGCCGAATCCTCAGGGTTGATGCGCGCCGCGCGGATCGCAACCCTGGTTTTCGGGTTGTTTTTGATAGGAATCGCGGTCCTGATCACCGATTTCTACCTGCAAAACCCGGAGACCGACCTCCTCAGCATCGCCCTCGGGGTGATGACCTTTTTCTATGGCGGCCTATTGGGCGTGTTCCTGGTGGGACTGCTCACCCGTCGGCGCGGCAACGGGCTTACCAACGGGCTTGGCATGCTGTTCAGCATTCTTTTGATCATTTTCATCAGCTACAAAACGCGACTCATTCCGGCGCTGGGGCTCTACCAACCCGATGTGGGCGGCGGGGGTTTCTGGGCCACGCTCTATCACTTTAAGTTGGGCTGGCCCTGGTTCATCGTCCTGGGAACCCTGGTAACCCTGGCCGTGGCCTTGCTGGGGATGACGGCGCGTTCGATTCAGCAGAGCTATCGCGCGCTCGGCGAACAATCCGCGGATAACGGAGAAGAATCTCCTGAATCAGCGGCGTCAATGCCGTAACCTGAATTTGGGGCCTAGGTTCAAACGATTAGACCTTTCTTGGTCCCATCCGCGTAGATCCGCGTGATCCGCGGATAGCCCTTTTTTTTGTGGCTTGGCAATCTTTAATTTCAATACCAACCAAGGTTTTTCCCGTTTTCAGCGACTCGGCGGAAGAAATTGGCCGCGGATCTCGCCAAATCTTGGAAGCGCGGACCAAGCGAAAGCCAGGAAGCCATGCTCACTGACTTGGGTTCGCCTCCTCTACCTGCCGAGAATCGGAAAGCCAGCCGGGACCTGGTGACACGCCGAGCCCCGGCCTTTCATTCAAAAACAACCGCCCTCCACGCACGGAATGACCCAGGAAAGGATCATCCGCCAGCAAAAGATTGCCGTCCAGGTCGGCATAATCCACCAATGGAGCCAACTGGGCCGCGGCCGCGATGGCCACGGAAGACTCGATCATGCAGCCCAGCATGGTTTTTAGGCCCAGAGTGCGGGCCAGGGCCAGGGCATCGCGCGCCTGAACCAAGCCGCCGCATTTCATAAGCTTGATGTTGACGCCATGAAAGGCCTTGCGAATTCGCAACAAATCCTCTGGCAGGGAAAAAGCCTCGTCCGCGATCAAGGGTAACGGGCTCCTGGCCTTTAACCATGCCATATCTTCCCAGCGATCGGCGGGCATGGGCTGTTCCACCAACTCAACCTTATGCCGCGCCAACCACTCAATCTCCCGCAACGCATGTTCCCGGTCATGCCAAGCCTCGTTGGCGTCCACGCGCAGCGCCTGATCCGAAACCTCGCGAATGGCGCGAATCATGTCCCGGTCATGCGACCCGCCCAGCTTGATCTTTAGAATTTGGAAATCCGCGGCGTCACGCACCCGGGCCCGCACGTTTTCGGGCGTATCGATGCTAATGGTCAGGCTGGTGGGCGGCAAGGTTGCCGGGTCCAGGCCCCAAATTTGATAAAGCGGCGCGTGCAGGGACTTTCCCAACCAGTCGAAAAGGGCCATATCAAGAGCGGCCAGGGCCGCGTACTGTCCGTCGAGCGTGGCGGCCAACGAGCGCAGCAGTGGATCATAAGCACGGGGAGTTTCGGGCAACGCCTCGCAAAGCCGTTCCAAGGTCGCGCGGCAGGAGGCTGGCGTCTCCCCGTAACGCCGGTTGGGCGAGGCCTCTCCCCAGGCGGTGATTCCCTCGTGTTCCAGCCGCAAAAAGAGGTTCTCGTTCACCTCCCGACTGCCGCGGGCGATGGTAAAGGTATGCCGCAACCTGAGGGCGCGCTCGAAGATGGTTACCCGCACCTGGCTCCCTCCCCGCTATTGCAGATCCTCGAGCAGCACCTGGTTGCGCAACAGATCCTCGAATCGCTCGCGATGGCGGATCACCCGCGCTTCGTCGCCGCGCACCAGAATCTCCGCGGGCAACAAGAAGCTGTTGTATTCGCTGGCCATGGTGAAGCCATAGGCGCCCGCATCCAGGATGGCGAGAATATCGCCGGGTTCCGGGGTGGGCAATTCGCGGTCATGGGCCAGAATATCGCCGGTCTCGCAAATATTGCCGGCCACATCGAAAACGGCTTTTTTACCCTTGCCGTTGAGCACGCGCACCCGGTGGTAGGCCTCGTAGAGTATGGGCCGCACCAGGTGGTTAAAACCGGTATCCACATTGATGAAATGGCGGTAGGGCGTGTGTTTCACGGAATTGACGCGCGTCAGCAGAATGCCGGCATCGCCCACGAAATAGCGGCCGGGCTCCAACCACAGCTCGGGCAGGTAGCCCAAACCTTCTAGTTCGCTTTTGAGCATTTCGCTCACTTTTCTGGCAACCTCATCGGGTTCAGGCGTTTCTGGCCGTCGCGGTAGGGGATGCCCAGGCCACCGCCGAGATTGATGAAACGCAGTTCGATGCCGAGATCTTGTTTCAGGCGACGCACGGCCTCGGCCACCAACTGCACATTGCGTTCAAAGGGCTCCAGATCCGTGATTTGCGAACCGATATGGCTGTGGATCCCCCAGATTTCCAAACGGGGATGTTGTTTGGCGCGAGAGTAGGCCTTGATGATTTCATCATTCTCGAAAAGGATCCCGAACTTGGAGAATTTGTGGCCGGTGGCAATGTGTTTATGAGTCTTGGGGTCTACATCGGGATTGATGCGGAAGGAGATTCTGACCTTTTTCTTCAAGCGATCGGCGACGGCTTCCAGATTGGCCAGGTCACTCATGGAATCTAGGTTCACCACCACGTCGTTTTCAACCGCGAATGCCAATTCTTCCGGCGACTTGCTGCTGGCGGTGAACAGGATGTCCTCGCCCTGGTAGCCCAACCTCTTGGCGATGCGCATTTCTCCCGCGGAGATGCATTCCGCCGCGGCGCCCGCCTTCTTGAGCAAGCCCACCACGCTCAAGTTCGTATTCGCCTTGAGCGCGTAAAAGACCTTGGTCTTGCCATAATGGGTTTGGTAAGCCTTCTGGAACTTGGTAAATTTTTTGGCCATCAAATCGCCGTCGTAGACGTAGAGCGGGGTGCCGTATTGGGCGGCCCAAGCGGCCAACTGATCATGGCTGAACCGTCCGGTGTCCGGCACATACGGCTCCTGGGCCAAAGCCCCCACAAACAAGGACAAACATAATAATTTCAGGTACTTCAATCCATCTCTCCCCTGCGAGTACAAACCTTGAAACCTGCTTGAAACAGCGGCTCTCATCATAAACCGAAGCCCCGAACCAGGCAAGAAGAAGCGACGGCAGGCCCGCGATTGCCTTGAGAAGTTTTCCACCCGATCAGGCATACCAACCCAATCCAATGCTTGGGCTTCGCCGATTCGGCTCAGCTTGTCGCTGCCTTTCCTTGAGAGGCCTTGCAACCTTGCAGATGGGAAAAACAAGGAAGGCTTTTGGAGCTCTGCTTGCCAAGCTTTGCGATAAGATGGGGGTCTCGGAGGTCTCGTGTGAAGATTTGCTGGCGGGTACGGGTCGTGTTGCTTTTGGTTTTTGCGCTGCTTTGGATCGGTTGTGGCGCCGAGCGGGGCGCATCGCCCAAGAAGCCGGTATCCGGGGCGCGGGAATTGTCCGCGGTGTTGCTGGTGACGCTGGACACCACGCGCGCGGACCGGCTGGGATTTGAATTTGAGGGGGTGGCCACGCCCAACCTGGACAGATTGGCCCGGGAAGGCCTGGTCTTCCGCCAGGCCTACAGCACGGCTCCCACTACCCTGCCGTCCCATGCCTCAATGATGACCGGCTTGTACCCGGCCGAGCACGGCGTCCACGAAAACGCGCGCTATTTGCCGGATCGTTTGGAACGCCTTGCCTCCCGCTACCAACGCGGGGGCTACGCCAGCGCGGCCTTTGTCTCCGGCTACCCATTGGCGCGGGAGTTCGGCTTGGCGCGGGGTTTCCAAGTCTATGACGACGCATTCCCGGGCAAGGGCGCGGAGCGGCGCGCGGATGAAACCACGGCCGCTGCGAAGCGCTACCTCGAATCCTTCGAGGGTGAAAAACTGTTCCTTTGGGTTCACTACTACGACCCGCATTTCCCCTACGCCCCGCCGGAGCCCTTCCGATCGGAATACGCGGCCGATCCCTATCTCGGAGAAATCGCCTTCATGGACCGTTGGCTGGGCGAGTTGCTGAACGCTTTTGACGCGCGCTTCCAGGGCCGGGCCAGGCGGGTCATGGTGGTGGGCGATCATGGCGAAAGTCTGGGCGATCATGGGGAGAAGTTTCACGGACGCCTGCTCTATCAGGGCGTCATGCGGGTGCCGCTGATCCTTTCCGGCAGCGGGGTCGAACCAGGAGGATACGACCACCCGGTGAGCATCCGCGATGTGTTCCACACGCTTTCAGGCTGGCTTCCCGCGGGTGATGGCAAACTCTGGGACGACAGCCGCACTCCGGTCGTGCTGGGCGAGGCAATGAAACCCTATTTGGAATACGGTTGGCGCCCGCAGGTGATGGCGGTAACCCGGTCTCACAAGCTGATCCGCTCCGGAGCATTGGAAATCTACGACCCGGCCGCGGACCCGGGCGAGGGCCAGGACCTGGCCGGAACCATTTCGCCCGATGCGGAAGCCTTGGCCGCGCTGGATGCCTATCCCCTGCCAGGAGCGGAACCCGAGGCGGAGGGTCTGACTCAGGAGCAGTTGGAAAAGTTGGCCAGCCTCGGCTACGCGGACGCGGGACCCAGCTCGGGCGCCGCGCGGCGGGAGGTTTCGGCAAAGGACATGACCCACCTTTTCGACTTGCTGGACAGGAGTTCCGAGCTCTTCGTCCAGCGCGATTACAAGGCCGCTATTAACCTGTTCG
>JBGTRP010000372.1:0-7266 GCA_041940685.1 Acanthopleuribacteraceae bacterium | reverse complement strand
CTGAATGCATCTAAGCGGGAAGCCCTCCTCAAGATGAGATCTCCCGGGACGCAAGTCCCCCAAAGACACCTTCAAGACAAGGAGGTTGATAGGCTGGAAGTGGACGCTTGGCAACAAGTGGAGCTGACCAGTACTAATCTGTCGGGAGACTTAACCATACTTCGCGTAGGGTGAATGGTTTTCAAGTGGCAAGCTGCAAGCGACAAGCGACAAGCGACAAGCCACGGGCTCTCGATTCCAAAGACCGGAATCACATCCGGTCACAACAACCGTTTTGGTGATCAGATCGTTGGGGTCACACCGGTTCCCATTCCGAACACCGCAGTTAAGCCCAACAGAGCCGATGATACTGGGGTCATGCGCCTTGGGAAAGTAGGTCATCGCCAAACTTACTTACACTAAGCCCGCCGCTTCACACACGGCGGGCTTTTCCTGTTTAGGCGCTTGCCTTCAAAGCGCTATTCTTTTTGCATGGATGCCTTTCGCTCTTGGAGGAATGAGTTGACTTCCGAGATGGGCATTCGCTGAATGCTTGCCTCCTCGTTTTCATGATCAAAGGTGGTGAGGTAAGCCCAATTATCGTAAACCCCGATAAGGGCGCCTTGGGAGAGTTTACTAAACCGCGAGGTGGCTGGATTTCCCTCATGGTCAAGGATAAGGGGCTCCAAATCCTTGTCTACCAGGGACGATCCAGGCGTGATCCACAAGCGACCGTCCACATCCATGCTCATGAAGCCTATAGCTGGAAAGTAGTCGGGAAAATCCGCTTGATATTTAACCTCGAATCCCCTGTTGGGGCGTTCCTCGATCGCCTTTTTCAGGCCTTCCAGTTTTTCCTCTCCCCAACTTTTGTTGAAAGGAGTTCGGGGCATGTCCTGTTCAATTGTATGGGCGATTTTTCCTTTCCCCACATCAACCACATGAACCTCAAACTTGCCAGGTTTGTAGAAAAAGAGCTTATGCCCATCTTTGCTGACCAGCAGTTTGGAATAGTCGGGCGCGGGGTTGTACTGGTGGACGAAGACATTGTTCTTGCTCGGCATTCTCATTTTCATCGTGGGTTCTTCCCATGCGTACACTTCTTTTATATTTTCGAAGGTCTCATCGGTGATGACCAGTTTGAATTTGTCCTGTTTTTTCTGGGGTTCCCGATGGCGTATGTCGCTTGCGTCGATATAGGCCCAGCCCCCGAAAGTTTTCACCAAACCTCGCATCAAAGAAGGGGCTTTAAGACTCTCTTGGAACTGGCCGTCGGCGTCGAACACATGAATTCGGCTATTGCCGAATTGTCGGTCAAGGGCGTAGAGGCGTTCTTTGAAAAAGAAAATTTGCGTGAGCATCTGAAACTCTCCCGGCCCCTTGCCTTTCCTGCCGATGTTCGCCAATCGGTTTCCCTCGGCGTCGAAATGCTGAATGGTCTCGGCTCGGTGGGGAGCGACATAGAGATGGCCCCGCGGCGACAACACCACGCTACGGGCGGATAGGGGACGGTAAATTTCGAGATCCTCGAAACCGGCTCCATTATCAAAATATGCCGTGAGAAAAAGCAAAACGATCATGGTTTACTCCAGATAGATAATATTTCCGAAAAAGTACTTTTGGTTTGTATCTTTAAATCTATGTATTCAGAAACTATAAATATAGTGGGGAATAAAACGTTTTTGGTTGCTAAAAAGTTTGTTTTTTCGTTTCGGCCGAGCGATGAGACCAAGAGGCTTGCCAGGGGCGGGAAATCGTATTATGGTCTCCATCGGTTCCAAAATTCTAAATCGAGATACAAAATGGCGCCCTTTCCCAAGGTAAAAATTTGTTGCATCAAGAGCGTGGCGGAGGCGCGGCTGGCCATTGCCGAGGGCGCGGCGGCACTTGGCCTGGTTTCCGCCATGCCGAGCGGGCCGGGAGTGATCGATGAAGGCGCCATCGCCGAGATTGCCCGCGTCATTCCACCGGGGGTCAGTTCGTTCCTACTCACCAGCCAACGGGATCCGCAAGCCATCATCGCGCAACAGCGACGTTGCGGGGTGAATACGCTTCAGCTCTGCGACAGTCTGGCGCGTGGCGCACATCGCGTGCTGCGCGAGGCCCTGCCCGGCATTCATCTGGTTCAGGTCATCCACGTGGTCGGGCCCGAATCGCTGCAAGAGGCCCTTGATGTGGTGCCCGAGGTGGACGCCATCTTATTGGATTCGGGCAATCCCGCCCTGGCCGTGAAGGAACTGGGCGGCACGGGTCGGGTTCACAATTGGGAGGTCAGCCGCGAGATTTGCACGAAGGTGGAAAAGCCTGTTTTCCTGGCCGGGGGTCTGCGGCCGGAAAACGTGGTCCAAGCCATCCATGGAGTGAAGCCCTACGGCCTCGATCTCTGCAGCGGCGTACGCACGGATGACCGCTTGGATTCCCAAAAACTGGCCGCCTTTTTTGAACAGGTCCGCGCCGCCGCGAACGGCTCTTTCGGAGCCTAACGGAAATACAGTTTCTTGGGGTATTGCAGCCGATCCTCGGGAACGCCCTCCACCGCAACCGCGATATGATGCCATCCCGATTTTTTGGATGGCGAATAATAGCAGAGCAGGTATTGGTGGCGCAGCTCCTCGCCGATGGTTTGAAAGGCGTCGCGAATGGCCTTGGGCCTTCTCATGAGAAAGGGTTTGCCGCCGGTCTGGTTTGAAAGCGTTTCCAGGACCTCGGGACTGATGCCGGCGCCCATGCCCATGGCGTACACGGGCACGCCTTTTTCCCTGGCCAGGTCGACACAGTCCTCCAGCGTTTTTTCGTAAGGGTCCTCCTGACCTTCCATCTCGTGCTCGCCGTCGGTGAACAGGATGAGCGCGCGCCGGCTCTTGGACTTCGCGGCCGATTTGATTCCCGACCAGACCGCACCGTAGAGGTTGGTATAGCCGTCCGCCTCGATCAGGTATAGCTTTTTGCGGACCACGCCCATGTCGGTTTCCGGTGGGCAAATCTCAAAGACCTGGTGGTTGAAGCCAATGAGTTGGATGCTATCCCCGGGCCGTAACAGATCCAGCAGCCGCAAAACCCCCTGGCGTAGAATCACCACCCGCCGTTGCATGGAACCACTCATGTCCAGTAATACCACCAGGTTGAGTGGGTGTTGCTCGTCATATATATGCGCGAGCTTTTGGGGCTGGCCTTCTTCGCGCAACTCGAAGCGCCGTTCGTC
This sequence comes from Acanthopleuribacteraceae bacterium, assembly GCA_041940685.1. Classification (GTDB taxonomy): domain Bacteria; phylum Acidobacteriota; class Holophagae; order Acanthopleuribacterales; family Acanthopleuribacteraceae; genus JBGTRP01. The sequence goes on along the minus strand of JBGTRP010000372.1, from coordinate 4,085 downwards.
CACATTCGTTTGGGCCAAACCCGCCTCGGTTTGCACCATCACCGGCACGCGGACCAACAACACATCTTCTTCCAGGTAGCTGGTGAAGTTTTCGCCCTTTAACTCGGCCGTGTGTTTGCGATCCTCGAACAAGCTCAATTCGGCTCGAATGACGATCGGGCCCTCCGGGTAATCGCTCAGGTCCAAGGTAACCTCGAAGGGCGGCTCTTCGAAGTAATGGGCGGATAGATCGTTGATCCACATTTCCAAGCCGAGGATGTCATCCGCCGGAGCATTGGTTTCAAGAACAAAGGTTGTCTCGCCCGCGAAGGTGGTGTCGACGGGATGAACGAATTTCAACCCATCCTGAAAAGCGAAGCTGAACAACAGAGCGACAAAATTCATTTTCACCCACCATGTGGAAGTGGCGATCGAGTCATCGCCGGCAAGGAGTATTGTCATCCATTATACCCACTCCCACAATCCTCCGTGAAGCCCCGTCGCCAAGAGTGGAAATCGTCCGGATCCGGTTGTGGCGCCATGGCCTTCCAGGGTGTGGGTTGGACAAACCCGACCGCCGCTCCTTTCGAGAGCATCTCGCCAAGCTCATATTGAGCCGCATTCGGGACGCGGGCCGATACGAGAAAAGGGAGCCGGCCGGCCCCCTTTTCGCGAGTAGATTTTGTTGGTCTCACAAACCTCCGGTTGGGGTTTGTGGGTCGTGGATTCAGAGCTTGATCAGCGGTCTCAGGGTTTCAAAGGTTTTGGTCCCGATTCCCTTGACGTTCATCAGCTCTTCCAGCGTGTTGAATTTTCCGTGTTCGGAGCGGAAATCGATGATGCGCTGGCCGATCGCCGGTCCAATTCGGGGCAGAGTCATCAGTTCGTCGAGATCGGCGGTGTTGATGTTGACCAGGCGCGCCTGTTCCGAGGATGCGCTTTTTTGGGTTTCCTGGGCGCTTTTGGCGTCTTCCTTACCCGCGGAAACCAATAAGGACGTGGTGATGACCAATCCGAGGACCAGGGTCTTCAAAAGGCCGATAATGGAATTTTTCATGAGTAGCTCCTTCAATTTGATAGGGTCGCGGATGCGGTGTCTTGTGCCGCCTCGCGCCGAGGCCTTTACTGGAGCAACCACTTTGCCAGAACAGGAAAACGCATGTGCTTCTAAATATCTGAAAAATAATTACTTCCCCTTGCGCTTTTTTTTGGGGAAAAATGGGGCGTCAAATGGAGTTGACACCTTCGCTCTGGGCGGATGGTCAATGCGATGGAGCCAACCCACAGGCTTTTATGGGGTTTGGAGGTCGTGGCTGCCGGTTTTTTGAGGACAGGCGAGAAATTGGCGGGGTTGACAAACCGAGCCCGTCCTTGTCGAACGGCCAGTTCCTGGTCCTGGGCGCTCAGGGAAGGAAAGCGCCCTGCCTTGATAGCGTTTCCAGGCCGCGAACATATTTGGAATGGCGTGTGAGGCGATAGGGGAAGCTCTGGCAAACCTTCCGCGCGAGCGTTTCATCCGAAGGGTGGTATTTGAGCTCGACAATCAGATCCTCGGCCCCCCGATCCCGAGGCGGCCGATTTCCTATCACTCCGAAAAACCCTAGGTAGGAATCCAAGGTAAGGCGCAACCGGCCGCCTGAGGCTTCAAAATAATGCCGAAAGTAGCGGTTGAGCAATACCGGAACCAGGTCATGTATTTGGGACGACCACTCCCCGGAGGAGAAGGCCACTCGGGATAGCAGGTCGTTGCAGAGGTTTCCGTATCTCGGGTTGCGAGTCATGCCCGTTCCCCATCCCTCTTCCATGAGCGGGAATTGACGTTTATAACCGCAAAGCCCCGCCCGCGCCTTGAGCTCCAAGGTGGGCGCGCGACCGGCCTCCAGGTCCCCGTACCAGCGGATACGCACCTTTTTCCGTGAGGGAAGGCCGGCAATGTTTTCGTGGTAGTGACGGTAATCGGGGGTATCGAAATAGAGGTTGTTCACCCAGCGGGGCGGATAGGAGCGCCGGAAGACAAGCGGCAATTGGCGAACCCAACTCGCTCCTGAAACATGTCCGGCTGGGATCTTGAACTTGCGCTCATAGCGAGGCTGGAGGCTCTCCTGTTGGGCCCTGGCCGGATGGGGATCTTGGCCGGCGGGGCTCATAGCCGATTGACCTTGGCTTTTTGGCGATAACGCCGGTAGAGGGCCAACTGCTCGATTTGCTTGAGCGCCTGTTGACAGTTGGCCTCGATGTCGGCGCCGCCGATGCGCAACAGGGAACCCTCCTCGATCAGGGCGTTGAGCTTGTCGCCCGACCAGGTCAGTTGTCCCACCAGGATCGAAGCGGGTCCGAACTCGGGCTTTTTCTGGTAGACGGCCAGATCGATATCCGCCCGCAGAATTCTGCAGTGGTCGATTTCCAAATGCGACAAATCCTTGCTGGCGAGGCCTACGAGCGCGTCCTCAATGGTAAGTCTATGGGCGATGACCCGGCTGTTTTCGCCGGCGCTCACGCCCTTGTCGCCAATTCCTGTCATGCTTGTATCCATGATATGGACCTGACCGCCGGAGACATCTACCGCATCGTTGCCGCAGTCCGCGAAACTGGATTGCAGGATTCGACCATCGCTGAAATCAGCATCCAAGGCGTCGTAGCGCGTGTCGACAAAGCGCACCTGTTCCAACAGAAAGGGCGAGCGCACCAGGTTGAGCGCATCCTCGCAGCGATTTCCAAGGAAGCTCACTTCGCGCATGTTCACGGGCGACTGATAAAAGCTAACCGCGCCGGTCAGCTCCCATCCATCCTCGCTGGGGTTGGAAAGGCCCTCGAAACGCACATGCTCCAGTTCGGAGCGCGCGGCGGCGTTCAAGACCGCCAGGCCCTGACCCGTTTGATCCGAGGAATAAAAGACGATGGGCGCCTCCGGGTTGGCCAAGAGCCTTAAAGACGCGTAAGAAATAATCTTCGCGCCGCCCACCAGGTCCAATGAGAACCCCGGTTCGATTTGGAGCTTGTACCCGGCGGGTAGAATCAAGTCCTCGCGCAATACCCAAGCGCCCGCCCGGGCGAGAATAAGGGCGCGGTCCTCATCCAAGGAAAGCCAGGAAAACCTGTCGTGATTGGGTTGCCGTTGGAGAACCGCCTTTTCGAGATCGCCTACCTTGGGAAAAGGCCGAGGCATGGCCTCGATCTCGCGCCGGACCCCCGTTCCAGGTAGCTCCAGGGTTACCTGAACCAGATGCGGACCCCCAGGGTCGAGGGGTGGCGTTGCGGCAGCGGGAAAGGAGAATGCTTGTGGTTCCGGGCTCTGGCCGGGAATCATGGGGAAGGCGTAAAGCGGCGTATCCGGTAGCCGCAGGGGTCTACCGTCGAGCTTGACCTCCGCGATCCGCATGGGAAGCTTTCCCGGGTGCCGAATCTCGATTTGGACCCGCGCGCCGGAATCTGCCATCTCCGCGTATGCGCGCGGGACTTGTAGTTCAAAAACCTGGTGAATATATTTTTGCCGTGAATAGAATAGATCCTTGGAAAAGGTGAACAGGGCCGGTCCGAAGCTGTTGATATGATCCTTGCGCGGCGCGAAATCGCGGTAGATGATCGCCAAATTGCGGCTTAGCCCCTCATCCAGATCCGCAAACAGTTTATCTAGAAAACCGGGTTGGGCGTAATGGGTCAGCGCCCGAAGATAGGCCTCGTAGAAAACCGGATCAAAGGAGCCCTCCCGGTTGAACAGCTTGCGGTACCAGGCGCCGTAAACCTCGTAAAACCAGCCGGCCCGGGGGTTGATCCCCAGTTCCGCGGCAAGGAAGGGTTTGTGGATGGTGCCGAAATGGCCGTCGAAACCATCGTTGACTTCTTAAAGCGGCGAGGACTACCGGCCATTGTCCTGGGGCTGCTCCTGGGTGGGGGGCTGGCGTTTACCGCGTACTCGATCCTTCCAGTCACCTATACCGCCATCGCTTCCATCACTATTCGTGCGCCGCGTGATGCCCATCCGGAACGCTTCATTATCAGTGAGGGTTTTGCCGAATTCGTCTTCAACCACCGAAAGGCCAGCTTGCGCGATTCGTTGCGGATAGTCCTTTCCATACTTTCTTACGTGATCGGACTGCCCGAATAAT
>JBGTRP010000371.1:0-7282 GCA_041940685.1 Acanthopleuribacteraceae bacterium | reverse complement strand
AGCATTTGCATTATCAAATCCCGTTTTCCAGCGATGCCGTTGACCGACTTTTTCGCATGAAATTTCAAGCCCAATCACTGGACGAGATTCCCGAATTCATTCCTGAAGACGCCGGGGAACGAGAGTTCTTCATGTCGTTGTTTACCGAAACGCCTCCGGAAAAGCGCGGTTGCGACCGGCAGGAATTGGGAGACCATGTGCGCATCAAATACTGTGGCCATGCTTTTCTATTGATCGAGTCCAGCGAGGTCAGCATCATGACCGATCCATTGGTGAGTTATGAGATCGATGATAAATCCATTCCGCGCTTCAGCTTCGAGGATCTGCCCGAAACCATTGATTACGTATTGATCACCCACGGCCACCAGGACCACATCATGTTCGAGACGCTGCTGCAATTGCGCCATAAGATCAAGTGCATCGTGGTGCCGCGCAGCAATGGCGGCACCATGCAGGATCCCTCGCTCAAGCTGGTTTTGGAGAATACCGGCTTTAAAAACGTGATTGAGCTGGATGAAATGGAAGAGTTGAAGGTGCCAAGCGGGGTCATCACGGGGCTGCCCTTTTTTGGGGAGCACGCGGATCTGCACATTCGTAGCAAGCTGGCCTTTCATATCAACCTGCGCGGCAAGACCATGATGTGCGCGGCGGACTCCAACAATTTGGAGCCCAAGATGTACGACCATATCCGCGAACTCATGGGACCGGTGGACAAGCTGTTTCTGGGCATGGAATGCGCCGGCGCCCCCATGTCCTGGCTGTATGGTCCGCTGCTGACCAAACCGTTGGAGCGGCGGATGGACCAGTCGCGACGCTTCGACGGCTCGGATTGCCAGCGGGGATTGGAAATCATCGAATCCTTGGGCGTCAAGGCCGCCTATGTCTACGCCATGGGACAGGAACCCTGGCTGACCTTCATTTCCAGCATCAAGTACACCGATACCTCCAAGCCGATCGTGGAATCCAACCAACTGCTCAAGGCTTGCGAGGAGAAGGGCATCGTGGCGGAGCGGCTTTTCGGCCGCAAGGTCATCATGGCCTGACGCTTTCAGGCGGTGGCGGTTCCGCTCAAAATCGGGAGAATAAAAATGCCTTCCGGCGCTCTTTCCAAGGATCGGCCGGCGGTTTGATGGAGGCCATATTTTGGTTTGCAAAGGGGAAATGTTCACGCGGTGGTTAGGCTTGTGGGCGATCGGCGTCTGCTCCGGATGGCTCTTGGGTCAAACAGAATTGGAAAAGGCGGCCAAACGCGATCGTGCGGAAGAGGTGGTCCGCCTGCTGGAAAAAGGGGCCGATCCTAATCAAACCGATCCGGAAAGCGTCTGGGAGATGACGCCCCTGATCGCGGCGGCCCGTAGTGGGAGCGCCAAGGCGGCCGCCGCTCTATTGAAAGCCGGAGCCGATCCCAACCGTTATGACGCCGCTGGTTCCACGGCGTTGATTTGGTCGATCAAAAGGGACCACCACTCCATCCTAGTCCTGCTCTTGGAAGCCGAGGCCAAAACCGAGATGGCCACCGATGACGGCTCCAACCGGACACCCCTGATTTGGGCCATTCTCAATAAGCGGGAGGCGTCCGTGGCCGCGCTCCTGGCCCATGGCGCCGATGCGAGGGCTACCTTCAAACCCCCATTCGGCGAGGAACGCAAGTCATGCCTGCAAATTGCGAGGGAGCGGAGCTCGCCGGCCATCGTCGAAATGTTGGAAGCGCGCTTGAATTGAGACGTCTCTCGGATCCGCCCACAACCAAACCCTCAAAACAGAAGAGCCCTGCTTCGAGTAGCCGGGAAATGGCGGACCAGTCGGATTCCCCTCAGGGATGAAACCACTTGCTGATCTTCAGCAGGACAACGTTCTCCGGGTGGGCGGAAAACAAGCGGTTGATATCGTCGGAGAAGCTGGACTCCCCGGGGAAGTGGTCAACGCTGCCGCGCGCCTGCGACCATACGAGAAAAACGGTAGAGCCGGGCATGTATTCCCAGCGGATGACCATATTCGAGTTGAAATCCCGAAAATCGAAATCCGGATTCCGGAAACCGTAATCCACCTCGCCATTGCCGTCTTCATCTATTTGGAACCGATTCCCATCCTGGCGAATGCTGGCGTCCGTGAATTCTTGGAACCGGTCGCGGTAACGGTCCGCGCGCGGGCTGATAATGCGCTTGAAATCGTCGTAGCGGCCCCTGGAAACGAAGGGCGAGGCATAGAGCTCGAAGGTGAGGTTGGGGGTCAAGGCCCAGTTCACGCGTAGCGTGAGGCTGGTGGTTTCCTGATCCAAGCGGCCAAACAGGTAGCGGTCTTCCTCGCCCAAGCGGGCGGTGGTGACGTATTGCATCTCCGGACGGTTGATGGTGCGGGAAGGGTTGATGGAGAGGCGAATGGCATTGGTGGGCCGGAAATTGACCTGGAACCAGGCATTGCGGGTATCCCCGCTGTCGGAATCACCGCGCTCCAGCGAACCCCCCAGGGAAAGAAAAATCTTGCGCCGCGGATCGGTGTTGCCGTTGAAAGAGTACTCCGTCGACCCCGGCCAGAGCGAGGACGGCCCGCCCCGTAGCTCGGTATTGGACGCGAAATCATTGGTTCGGGTCATCGAGAGGTAGGCCCACATTTTGTTGCGGAAAGTGGCGTTGCCGTTCACGTTGAAACGCGAGCCCAGCCAATGGCCGCCGCTGTCCCAATCGGCCCATTCGTTGAAGTTCAACCACAGGGAGTCGAAGATGGAAAAGGGGTTTCGCTTCTGGTAGCCGACCCATAGAAATTGGTTCAGTTGATCGGCATTGCGCATGAAGCCCAAATCGTTGATCTCGAAACCCGGGGAGCGGTAGACCGCTCCGGTTTCGAACCGCAAGGCGTGGTTGTTGGTGCGGCTGAAGCGAACCGAGGCCGCGTGGCCGTCCAGCTCGCGGCGGTTTGGGTCCAGGTCCGCGTTGTCGTTGTCGGGCCGTTGGTAGTAGCGCGCGGAACTGGTTTGAGCGTTGAGCATAGCCTGCTCGCTGCCGCGCAGCCTGCTGCCCAGAAGCCGGGCCTCGAAAAAGTAATCCCGATTGTTGAGGTAGGTGCTGAAATCAACGCCGCCCGCCGTCGCCTCACTGGGAAGACCCTCCAGGTGAGGATCCTCGATGCTCCGGTTTACGGCGGTGAACATACCGCCGATTTGCGTGTCGCCGTTGCGGAAATCCTTCTGCACACGGCCGACCAGGTAGTTGCTTAGCGGTTCCACGGTTTCCTTGGATTGAAGATCGCCATTGATCACCCTTGCGCTTTCCTCATCGGTGACGCTCTCCAGGATGCCGAGAGAGAGGCCGCGCTTGGTTTTACCGGTGAGTTTGAAGGCGCCAAGGATGGTGGTGCGGTCCGGCTGATCCACGAAATCTCCGCGGGGCCGAAACCCGGGCGGGCGTCCGATGCGGCGCGAATAGAACAAGCGGTCGCTGGTAAAACTGCCGCCGGTCGCGGCCGGTGAGACCGGCAGGTTCAGAATATCGCGGCCCTCGATAAAAAAGGGCCGCTTTTCCTGGAAAAAGGTTTCGAAGCTGGTCAGGTTGACCTGGGACGGATCTGCTTCCACCTGGCCAAAATCGGGGTTTACCGTGAAATCGATCGTCAGATTGTTCGTGATGCCCAGCTTACCGTCAAGGCCCGCCTCGAAAATGCCCTCACCGCCGTCGAAAAAGGGATCGTTGGGATCGGCATCCGCCCGTCTTCCTCCCCCAACCCCGTAGGGCAGTAATTCGATGCGCCGTTTGGGTTTGAGTTTCTTCAGCCCGCGCAATTCGCCGAATTGGCTGACCCAACCCGAGCTGTCCTTGGAAATGAATTGCCAGGTGGAGCGTTCCTCCAGCCGGAAGAGGCGGCGTTGCACCTGGAGGCCCCAAGTCTGCTGGTCGTCCCCGCTGAAACGCAGTTGGCTCAAAGGGATACGCGCCTCCGCTGTCCAACCTTCCTCCGTGACCCTGGTGGCGCCCTTCCAGATGGGGTCCCAACTGGAGTCCCAATTGTTGCCGTCATTGGAGATGAACTCATCGCCCCGCGTGCCCGAAAGACTCAAAGTAAAGGAAAATGCGGTGCGCCGGTCCTGGTAGCTGTCGATGTTGACCTCGATCCAATCCCCGGGGAAGTTGTCCCGGCGGTCCATCAGACTGCTGACCTTTTCAGGATCGTCGAACATGCGGAAGGCGAAATACAGGGCATCGTCATCGTAGACGACCTTGAACTGGGTTTGAAAGGTGGGGGGCACGCCCTCTGCCGGCTCTCTTTGAATAAAATCACCGGCCCATTCCACCCCATCCCAAACCGAATCGTCCACGCTTCCATCGATCGCGGGCGGCGCGTCTCCGATGCGCGCGGTCTGGAATACGCGCTTTTTCTTCAGTAACTCTTTCGATGAGCTTGTCACCGCCTCGCCGGCGGCCAAATTAACGCCAGCCCCCCCAAAAACCACCCACGCGAGCAAACGAATCCCCACACGGCTCGAAAAAGCCATCCTTATGCCCCCTTTCCATATTTTCCTTCAACCTTGTACGAGCTTTCTACGGTTTTGTATGCGAAAATGTTCGCATGTGCTAAAAAAAGTCGCAGTTGTTTCTCTTAAAAGTCTTTTCAAATAGATTCGCGGCATACCTCCAGCAATACGGCTATGTACTTAGACGCAAAAACAGGGATTTGGAAAGCAAGATTTTTTCACTTTTCCTCCGGTTGAGAAAAGTAGGCAAGCGAGAATGGAAAATCGAAGGTGGGTCCGCATAGAGGCAACTCTTCTCGCTGGGGACGATCCCTGGGCAAGCCCGCCGCTTTCGCTCGGAGCGGATTGGAGCGCCATCCGGACTCTCGCGCCGCGCTGGGCCGGCCCCGTCTCGGACAGGAAGAGGGCCCGCTGTTCGCCCATGCGTCGACCGATGAAGGCGTCTCTGGAAGGCTTTTTCGGTTTCGGTCGTAGGGACCTGTATGCCAATGGCGCTTCCAGCTCCATCGGTTCAGAGCTAGCCGATGGCGGCCTCGTGTCCCGAACCCGGAGGGCGGAAGGCGCTTACTCGAAATTGGTTTTTCAGCTTTTTAGCAATTTCGGCAAAGTGGCGCGGGGGAGCGGATGCCTATGCTGAGGGCAGGGTGAATGCATTCGTTTTGGCCGAATGAGTAATTCAGTCAAAGAGAGAACGCCTCACCACTCTAAAAAAGGAGAATGACATCATGCGTTTGGGAATCATACTCATATTCGCTTTTGGAGGCTTACAGCTTCAGGCCCAACCGGCAGCCTCTGCCGAGGATCGCGGCCGCGATTTCGATTTCTGGATTGGGACCTGGAAGGTTTACGCGGGCGATCAATTGGCCGGAATCAACAGGATTACGCCCATTTTGAATGGCGGCGTGCTCCAGGAAAACTGGTCGGGGAACAACGGCAATAGCGGCACCAGCCTCAACTATTTCAACCCCAACCTAAAGAAATGGCAACAAAACTGGGTATGGGCCAATGGCGTATCCGTGACCTACACGGGCGAAAGGGAAGGCAACTCCATGGTGATGTCGGCGAAGCGCAAAAACGCGAAAGGGGAGCCCTACCTCCAACGCATCACTTGGACGCTCAATGAGGATGGTACGGTGAGACAGCATTCCGAGGGCTCCAAGGACAGGGGGCGAACCTGGAAGACCCTATACGATCTGTTGTACCGGCGGGAAGCCGAGTAACCCTCGGCAACAGTTAGGGGGCTGAAGCCCGCGTTTGGGGCGGCCGATTCCGCGGCGACCCCTTCAAGAAATTGGATTTTCATCCCAAAAATTGAAGGCCCTCCCCTTGGCCTTGTCTTAGCCGGCAAGACCATTTGGCGAAACGCGGAAGGTGACGGAGAAGTTTGTTCTCAGGAAGGATAAGCCTCTCCCGTTCTTTTTATTGAGGTTTTCCAAGCGGCCTTTCGCATCAGGACGCCAGGGCGCGGGCCTCGAAATCGGTTTGGTGTGAGATTTGCTACTCCCATGATGATCTTATTTGTGTTGCGGATAAGGGATCATGATTCAAATCATCACCCGGGAAGGCGTGCAGAGAGTGTGGCAACACTCTCAAAGTCGGCTTTCCCGCATCCCCATGACCGAATGGCCCAATGTGGCGACCCATGTAAAGGCCGACCAGATGGCCTTTCCCAGGCAACGCGGACGCTTCTCCTTGAAGTTCGTTTTGTCGGGATCGGAAACCTATCGCTTCACCGACCGATCGGTACGGGTGAACCCGATCAACTTCCTGCCCATCCATCAGGGCCACGGCTACGCGAGCGCCATTGAAGCGGCCGACCAGGTGGAGGCGGTTTGCCTGTTCTTTGATCAGAACATGCTGGCTCGATCCATGCGGCCGGGCCTGTTTTCCGAGAAACAACTCCAGCGGCATTTGGATCATCTATCCCCGCCCGAATGCCTGTTGCCCCTGAATGAAACGCTTTTTGCCCAAGTACGGGGCTTGGTGGACCAGCCGCCGAAAGGGGAGGGCTTCGACCGAGGCATGCGCGACATCCTGACCCGGGCATTGACCCAATCCAGCCGGGAGTGGTCAAACTGGGACTATGTCCATTCGGCAAGGGATACGACTCGCGAGGACATCGTGCGGCGTATCCTGCGCGGCAAAGATTTTCTCGACTCCCACCTAAGGGAAGCGGTGCGTGTCCACCAGGCGGCGCGGGAAGCCTTCCTTTCCAAGTTCCATTTCATTCGCTGCTTTCGATCCGTGATGGGCCTTTCGCCCATGGCCTATTTGCGGCGGGAGCGGTTGCGCCTGGCCCGCTACCTGCTGAGGTCGACCCGAAAAAGCATCTTGGAGATCGCCCAGGAAACCGGTTATGAAAATGCCAGCGCTTTTTCCCGGGTGTTTGCCCGCTATTGCCATAAACCGCCGCGGGTTTACCGAGCCATGCTTTCTGACCGCCTCGCACAATGAGGCGGTTCGCGATGACAGCAGGGACCGCGAGACCGGTTCACGATTGAGGAACAGCCCTGGTTTCGCTGGTCCCTGGAGCATGAAAAAGAGTGATGCTGGTTTCCACCGGCTGAAGGGCTTGTACGGATTGCTTGAATTGGAGATGAGCTTGGGTACCTTCACCTTCGCGGCCTTGGAGCGACAGCTCCCATTGGTTGTGCTTGCAAAAGTCCTCTAGGATCGACAGGCCCAGCCCGAAATCTTCTCCCTTCAATGCGGAGGCGCTACCCTGTCTCGTGGCTTCGATTTGGTGGAGGTCCATGCCGGGAGGCTTCTTCACCCTTGCCTTAACCGATCTGGCCTGGAATGAGGGCACATCCCGAG
>JBGTRP010000370.1:0-7291 GCA_041940685.1 Acanthopleuribacteraceae bacterium | reverse complement strand
GGCCTCCTCGACCACCCGCAGCTTCTTGATCGCCTCCTCCTCCTCGGCCGGCATCCCGACGAGCCACGGCAGCCAGTACTTTCGCATCTCGTCGCGGCCCATCATCGCCCACGGGTGCACGAAGACAGCCGCGCCGAAATCCTGCGCCGCCACGAAATCCTGAGAACCACCTTTCCCACGGTGGACGGCAGCCCCATTCAGGACATCCGCGAACCCTCATCATTGACCATTCCCGTGGTGGCGCTTGGCATAGGAGCTGGGAGCGATGACCTGGCCCTCCAACTCGCGCAAACAGAGGAGCTTATGTCTTTCGACCTCGTTCGGGGACCCCTGGTGCGCCTGATCCTGCTGCGCATAAGCGACCGCCGGCATGTGTTGCTCTTCACCATGCACCACATCGTATCGGATGGCTGGTCGGTAAGCGTTCTGGTCCAGGAGTTGGCCGCGCTTTACGAGGCTTACCTGGTGGATGCGCCCTCGCCTCTTCCCGAACTCACCGTCCAATACGCGGACTTTGCGAGTTGGCAGCGGGAGCAACTGAGCGGTGAATTGCTGGAGGCCCAACTCCAATTCTGGCAGGAACAATTGGCCGAGCCTCCGGGGTTGTTGGAACTGCCCACCGACCGGCCCCGCCCGGCAATGCAAAGCTACCGCGGCAACAGCATCTACTTCAAAACCACCGAGGCCACCGCCAAGGCGCTCAAAAAGCTCAGCCTGGATCATGGGGTCACCGACTTCATGTGCCTGCAAGCCATTTTCGCGATCCTGCTTTCCCGATACTCCGGTCAAAAAGATATCTTGATCGGCTCGCCGGTCGCCAATCGAAAAAGGGCGGAATTCGAATCCCTGATCGGCCTTTTCGTGAATACCCTCGTGTTCCGGACCGACCTGTCCCAAAACCCCGGTGTCAAGGAACTGTTGACCCACGCGCGTAAAACCGCTCTGGACAGCCTCAGCCACCAGGACCTGCCCTTCGAACAGGTGGTGGACCGGTTCCAGCCCGACCGCAATTTGAGCTACAGCCCCTTGTTCCAGGTCATGTTCATCCTGCAAAACCAACCCGATACGGATCTCGAGCTTTCGGGATTAACATTCGGTTTGCTGGAGCTGGATGAGCTCAGCGCCAAATTCGACCTGACCCTTTCCCTGATCGAGTCGGGCGGAATCTTTTACGGCGTGCTGAGTTACGCGGCCGACCTATTCGAGGCGGACACCATTCAACGCATGGCCCGTCATTTCTGTAACCTGGCGAAGGCCATTGCCGCGGCGCCCCATTCGCGGGTAGAGCAACTCTCCCTGATGGACGAGGCGGAGCGCGCGCTTTGCCTGGAAAGCTTTAACGACACCCGCCGTCCTTTCCCCGAGAGCTTACTGGTCCACACCCGGTTCGAGGCTCATGCGGTGCGGGCTCCCGAGGCCGTGGCCCTGGTTTGTGAGACCGCGCCGGGTCGAATGCGGCGCATCGGCTATGGCGTCTTGAATCAGCGGGCCGAAACATTGGCCCAAGAGTTGCTCAAATTGGGTGTCGGTCCGGATACGCCCGTGGGGCTTTGCACCCGCAGGGACCCGGACATGCTCGTGGGCCTTCTGGGCATTCTCAAGGCTGGCGGCGCCTATGTGCCGCTGGATCCCGACTACCCCAGCCAGCGCTTGGCCTTCACCATGCAGGATGCCGGCATCGCCGCGTTGGTAACGCAATCCCCGCTCGTCGAGGATCTTCCCTCCCTGACCATGCCCCGGGTCCTCGTGGACGCCGCGGCGGCGCGGGACAATGACCATAAACCACAACCTACCCGAACCCCGTCTGCCGGCAACCTCTCGCATGTGATCTATACCTCCGGCTCCACGGGCAGACCCAAGGGCGTATCGCTCGGCCACCAGGGCTCCGCGATCTTCCTCGACTGGGTTGGGACGGTCTTTTCCAGCGCGGAGCTGCGCGGCGTCTTGGCCTCGACCTCCGTCTGCTTCGATCTTTCTTTTTTCGAGATTTTCGGGCCCCTGAGCCTGGGAACCAGCCTCGTTTTGGCCCGCGACATCCTGCACCTGTCCGAGCTCGGCACGGCGGGCGAGGTCACCGCCATCAACACCATACCCTCGGGCATGGCCGAGTTGCTGCGCATGAATGCCGTGCCCGCGACCGTGCGGGTCGTGAACTTGGCGGGTGAAGCGCTGAGGGCGAGTGTCACGCGGCGGCTCCACGAATTGCCGCGGCCGCCGCGGGTCTTGAATCTCTATGGGCCCTCCGAGGACACCACCTATTCCACCTTCATGGAGATTTCACCCCAATCCGAGGCGGCGCCGGGAATCGGGCTCCCCCTCGCCAATACCCAAGCCTTTCTCCTGGACGAGCGCATGGGGCTCGCGCCCCTGGGCGTGCGGGGCGATCTCTACCTGAGCGGAGAGGGCTTGGCGCGCGGATATTTTTCAAGGCCCGCCCTGACCGCGCGGAAGTTCCTACCCCACCCCTTTGCCGGACAGGGTTGGACCATGGCGGGCGCGCGTCTCTATCAAACCGGCGACCGCGCCCGTCTCCGGCCCGATGGGAACCTGGAATTCCTCGGCCGCCGGGACCACCAGGTCAAGCTGCGCGGGTTCCGCATTGAATTGGGGGAAATTGAGGCGGCGCTCGCGGAGCACGAGGCGGTCCACGAGGCCGTCGTGCTCATTCGCGAAATGGCGGATGAGGATCGCCGTCTCATGGCTTATGTTGAATGGGCAGACATGGGGAGAGCGAAGCACGCGGATCTCGAAGCTGAGTTGCGCCGGAGCCTGCGATCCCGGCTGCCCGGGCATATGGTTCCCGCCGAGATTCTGCTTTTGGAAACCCTGCCGCGAACCCCCAACGGCAAGATCGACCGCGCCCGACTTCCCGAACCAGGGAAGGGTAGGGGCGCGGCCTCGCCGGCGCGGGACAGGCCGAGGGGCCCGCTTGAAGAGACCCTTTGCGAAATTTGGTCGGATATTTTGGCCGTGGATGGTGTCGGCATCCACACCAACTTCTTCGACGCTGGCGGCCATTCCCTGCTCGCCACCCGCGTGGTCTCAAGGGTTCGGGATACCCTGGGCTTGGAATTGCCGGTACGGGCGCTGTTTGAATCCCCGACCATCGCCGAATTGGGCCCGCGCCTCGAGGATCAGCGGGGCCATGGCCGCAATCCCGAACCGATCCTCCCCATTGGGGATCGGAGCGCCCCGCCCATGTCCTTTGCACAGCAACGGTTGTGGTTCCTCTACCGCGTCGATTTGGAAAGTCCCTTCTACAACATGCCGCTGGCCCTCTCCGTCAAGGGCGAGATCCGCTATTCCCTCATCCACGCGGCTCTGAGCTACCTGATGGATCGTCACGAAAACCTGCGCACGGCCTTCCAGGAAATCAACGGCCGTCCCTCCCAGATCATCGAGCCGAACCCCGTCCCGCGTTCGCGGGTGGCGGATCTTTCCTCGCTGAACCTGACGCCGGAGTCCCCCTTGGTGGAGGCCATCATCGACCAGGAGGCCAACCGCCCCTTCGCTTTGGATGACGCGCCTCTCTGGCGGACCCTGATTCTGCGTTTGAATGAGCGGCACCAGATCATCTGCTTCACCATGCACCATATCATTTCCGACGGCTGGTCCATGAGCGTGCTCAGCGGGGAGCTGATGCGCGTGTATGAAGCGCTGATTCGTGGTGTGGCGCCGGATCTGCCCGAGCTCGCCATCCAGTACGCCGATTTCAGCGAATGGCAAAACCGCTGGTTCGAGGCCGGGGCCTTGCGCGAGCAGCTGGGCTATTGGATGCGTCAGTTGGAGGGCGCTCCGGCCAGCGTGGACCTGATTCCGGATTTCCGCGCGCCCAAATCTCATTCCTACCGCGGGCGGGTGGTTGATTTCTACCTGGAGCCCGCGCTCGTGGCGAACCTGACCGCATTGAACCGAAGCCAGGGCGCCACGCTGTTTATGACCCTGTTGGCCGCTTTCAAGATTTTGCTCTTCCGCTACAGCCATCAAGAGGATTTGGTGGTCGGCACCGCGGTCGCCAACCGCAATCATTCGCAAATAGAGGGATTGATCGGCTTTTTCGTGAACACGCTCGTGTTGCGCACGCGCCTGAACGACAGGCCGGCTTTTACCAAGCTCTTGGCGCGGGTCAGGGAAACCGCTTTGGATGCCTACGCCCACCAGGACCTACCCTTCAACCTGCTCGTGGAAAAGCTTCAGCCGGAACGCATCTCCACCGCGAACCCGCTGTTCAATATCATGTTCGCGCTCCAAAACACGCCCGAATCCAAGCTGGCGATCGAGGGAGTCGACCTGGAGCCGCTGCCCATCCAGCGGGACACCGCCAAGTTCGAAATGTTCCTTTCCTTCTCCCGCGATGAGGAGGGCGGCCTGATCGGCTCCTGGGAATTCCAATCCGATTTGTTCGAAACCGCCACCGTTGAACGGATGGCCGGCCGCTTCCAGCGCCTGCTGGGGCAGATCGCGGCCGACCCAGGTCTCGCCATCGACCGTTATTCGCTCTTGGAGGAGGGCGAAAAACAGGCGCTGTTGCGGGCGGGCCGCGGCCGGGAATCCAGCCTACCCCAGGCCCCCGGCATCGGCGAGGTCTTCTCCGCCATGGCCGCGCGCGACCCCGGCCGCATCGCGTTGACGGGCGCGGGCCCGGACATCAGCTACGGCGCGCTGGACCGTCTCTCCAACCGCCTGGCCTCGCGTTTGCGGGCGCTGGGTTTGAAAGGCGAGCAACCCGTCGCGGTCTGTATGCATCGATCCCCGGAAATGATCGCGGCGCTGTTGGGGATTCTCAAGGCGGGCGGGTTCTACGTGGGCATCGATGCGAAGGCGCCCGCAACCCGTCTGCGGCGGATCTTCACGGATGGCGGCATCCGCGTGGCCGTCACCCATGCGGCGTGGCGCGATCCGCTGCCCGAACTGGAATTGAAAGTGCTCGAGGTCGGTCCCCATGACCATGAGGCAAAGGAGCCATGTGCGCCGGGCGCGGTTGCGCCAACCCAATCCCTGCAATTGGCGTACGCCAGCTATACCTCCGGTTCCACGGGAACGCCTAAGGGCGTGGCCGTTCCACATCGTGCGGTGCTGCGCCTGGTTCTGGATGCGAGCTACGTGGACTTCGGTCCCGGCGAGACCCTGCTCCAGTTCGCCTCCTTGGCTTTTGACGCCTCGACGTTCGAAATTTGGGGCGCCCTGCTGAACGGAGGCCGGCTGGCCATCGTGACCGCCGAACAGCCCTCCCTGGAGGAGTTGGGCGCGGTAATCCGCGAGCGGGAGGTCACCACCCTGTGGCTCACGGCCACGCTGTTTAACCTCATGATCGACGAACGAGCCGATGATCTGCGGGGCGTGAAGCAACTCATTGCCGGCGGTGAGGCGCTTTCCGTTTCCCATATTCGCGAGGCCCGCGAGAAGTTGCCCGGCGTGCGGATCATCAATGGTTACGGCCCCACCGAGGGCACGACCTTCACCACCACCTACGCCATCGGCGACGAGCCGCTCGATCATGCTTCGATTCCCATTGGAATGCCCATCGAACGGACCTCGGTCTACCCGCTGGACGCCCGGCTCGATCCGGTTGCGCCCGGCCAGCCCGGCGAGCTCTGCATCGCCGGGGACGGCCTGGCGCGCGGGTACTTGAATGATGCCGCCAAAACCGCGGCGAGCTTTGCGCCCGATCCCTTTTCCCCTGGTCCGGGAGGCAGGCTCTACCGTTGCGGCGATCGGGTTCGCCTCAACAACCAAGGACAAATCGAATTCTTGGAGCGCATCGACGACCAGGTCAAAATTCGGGGGTTCCGGGTCGAGCTAAACGAAATTCAGCATGTGCTGGAAACCCATGAGGGCGTATCCAGGGCGGTGGTGCGGATTCTCGAGCCGGAGCCGGGAGCCAGGCTCCTGACCGCCTATGTTCAACCGGCCAAACAAGCCGAATCTCCCGATGATCTCGAGCAAGACGAACGGGGTCAGGTCGACCGCTGGCAAATGGTTTTCGATGAACGGATTTACTCGGATGTGGCGGATTTCGAGGACCCGACCCTAAACCTGAGCGGCTGGGTCAGCAGCTATTCGGGCGAGAAAATCCCGCGCGGCCAAATGATGGATTGGCTGAATGATACGGTTGAGAAAATTCGCGCATTGAATCCCCGGCGGGTGCTGGAGCTCGGCTGCGGCACCGGGTTGCTGTTGTTCCGCATCGCACCCGGCTGCGCCCACTACACGGGAACCGATATTTCCGAGGTGGGCCTTCGTCATATCCGCGCGCACTTGCAGCGCCCGGACCTGGAAGAAGTGGACATCGAGCTGCGCCAAAGCGCCGCCGATGATTTGGAGCGCTTGACCGCGGGCGCCTACGATACCGTAATCCTCAATTCCGTGGTTCAGTACTTCCCCGGCATCGAATACCTGGATCAGGTCATTCAAGGCGGGCTCGCCATGCTGGGTGAGAAGGGAACCATGTTCATCGGCGATGTGCGCAATTACCGGCTGATCGAACATCTTCACGCGGACCTGGCGCTCTACCAAAGCACGCCGGAGACGAGCTTTCAACGGTGGGCGGAAAGCGTGCGGCAGGGGGCGACCGGGGAAGGGGAGTTGCTGGTCGATCCCGCGTATTTCCACCAGCTCAAGCTTCGCCATCCCTCCGTTCGCCACGTGGAGATACTTCACAAAAAAGGCGCCGCGCATAACGAGCTGACCCTGTTCCGCTACGACGTCCGCATTCACCTGGGTTCCGAGGAGCCCGGGCAGGTTTCCTGGCAACCTTGGGGCGAGGATTGTACCGGCTTGGATGCGATCCGCGAGACGCTTCTGCGGCAGAAGCCCCCTTGCCTCGCGTTGACCGGAGTTCCCAATCGCCGGCTGGCCCGGCCCGCGGCATTGGTTGCGGCGCTCCATCAGGATGCGCCGCCAGCCGATATCAGTATGCTCGGGCAGGAACCGGAAACACGGGGAACCGTGGATCCGCAAGCGCTTTGGGAGCTCGGAGCGGAGTTGGGGTACCAGACCCAGGTCCGAGATGCGGGGCCCGGCCTGGAAGACCAGTTGGAGGTTGTGTTCCTCGCAACTGAGGGGAATGCCGCCATTGCGCCGGCCAACCCGGACCGGGATTTGCGGGCGGCAAGCGATCTTTCCCGTTTTGCCAACCGCCCGGTTGCTCACCAACATGAGCGCAAGCTTCTCGCGCAGCTCAAGGACTATCTCGCCTCGGAGCTTCCAGATTACATGCAGCCGGAGCGGATGTTGGCGATGGAGGCCTTTCCATTGACCGCGGGCGGCAAGGTGGATCTCAAGGCCTTGC
>JBGTRP010000369.1:0-7300 GCA_041940685.1 Acanthopleuribacteraceae bacterium | reverse complement strand
CCCCAGGAGATGGCCCAGGGAGGCCGGACCCCAACGGCGTTCAATTAAATGTAGCCCCGACCAGGCCAAACCCGCGGCAACATCCCTTCCCCTTTCCTCGCGGAAACGCAGCCACTGTTCCAGGTCACGCTCCTGTGGCCCCTCGGGCGCCGCATAAAGGGCGCGCAACCACAACTGCCTTTCCCTGTTCGTGTTTCTTGTTCGGCTGGTTTGCCAATACAGTGAAAACCCATCCAGCAGCCAGTAATTCCGCTCCAGTTTTACCCGGCCGGAACTTTGGTTGATGAGTAGCTTGGGAATCAGCCAGGAAAGAAATCGCCGCGGTTCCCAGGCCTGCTCTTCAAAGCTCAGACGGACGAGAAGGCCTTCCGCGTTTTCCAGCTCTCCCAATTCAAAGGCGTCCGGGGCCAGGTCCGATCGGATAGTAAGGAACACGGGAGGAAGCGAGTCCAGGCCCAGGTACTCCTTGAGCGCCACCAACTCTTCATGCAGCCATTGGGTCGCCGCCTCCGCGCGCGCTCTCTCGACCCGGGGGCCCGGCGCCATCTTGACGCTGATCTGCTGGCCCTCCACTTCCACCGCGTCAACCAGGGTGTAGGCCTCCTTTTGCTGCTTTTGATCGAGAACGGTAAGCGAGATCATGACTCCCACGATGGTAGCCGAGAGGAATACCTTTTCCCGGTGGGACATTTTGTGGGCGAGCAGTGCGGCCAGCGACCCCTCCCTGGCCAGGGTCATGGCCAGTGAAACCAATAAGAAAAACAGGCTGAGGATGAGGCTGATTTGAAGGTCTTGGATGGGAAATTCCCGCTGTTCAAAGGCGAAGTGGTTGGGGGCGATCAAGGCCAGCGGCCCTTTTTGCGAGAAATCGAAGTCGGTAACCACGTTGATCCCGATGAGCGCAAAAATGGCCATGGCCGCACAAAAAATACGGTAACGCCCCAGAAATCCGAAGGTGGCCGCGACCGCGTGGATAAACAGAGTCAGCCCCAAAACCTTGGCGAGCACGATGAAGACGAAGCGCGTGGGGAGCGGCGCCTGAACGGAGGGAGACCCCATGCAAACCACCAAGGGCGGCAGGGCCAGAAGCAACAGAATCAGGAAACCAAGGCTCCATTTGGCGCCAAAGATCGCGAGCCGACCGATGGGAAGCGCCTCAAGAAATAACTGTGTTTTGCCCGAATATTCACGGGCGATCAGGCGGTTTCCAAGAAAAATGGCCGCGAGAGGCATGCCCAGCAGGAACCAACCCCGATAGGCCTGTAACAGATTGCCCCGGTTGGGATTGCTTATGGCTAGCAGGAAAATGAGGCCGAACAGACCCATTTCCAATCCCAAAAGCAGGAGCAGGGCGAAGCGATGTTCGCGCAACTCCTTGCCCATGAGCGCGATCATTGCCGCGCTTCCTCAAGTTTGGCAGCCGGGGACGCCGCAATGGAAGCGCTGCCGGTGGTGAGCGCCAGGAAAATGTCTTCTAGCGATAGGTTTTTGATTCGGAACGCGCCGGGCGCCAATCGTTTCCACGCGCCCGGTTCGCCGCCCGCGATGGTGATTCTCTCCATTGGCTCCATCGCCAAAATTTCGAGGTTGGCCGCCGCCAGGGAACGCTCCCATGCCCGGGAATCAAAATCCGAAGGGTGGGCGTCTGGTCCCGGAATCAAGGCGCGCACCCGTTCCAGGAGCTCGCGAATGGGGCCCTGGAAACGCAAGCGACCCGCCTCGAGGATGCCTACCCGGTCCGCGATGCGCTCCACCTCTTCCACGATATGAGATGAAAAGAAGGTGGTGATCCCCGAGGTGGCGGCCTGATGCTTGACAATCTCCAAAAACTCCCGCCGCGCGGCGGGATCCAAACCAGATGTCGGTTCATCGAGCAGCAAGAGCCGCGGACGGTGGGCGAGGGCCAGGGCGAGCGCCAGCTTGACGCGCATGCCCTGGGAAAGATTGCCGGCTTTGCGGTTGGGAGGCAGGTTAAAGCGCTTCATCAGTTGCTGAAATTCCTCGGCGTCCCAGGTTGGATAGAATTTCCCCACGAATCGACCCAGGTAGTTGCAGGACATCCAGGGATAAAAAAACTGTTCCTGGGAGACATAGCCGATGCGCTGTTTTTGATGGACATTCAGTTTTTTCACCTTTTTGCCGAAAAGGTGAATGGTCCCGCCATCCTGTTTCTGAATGCCCATGAGAATTTGGATCGCGGTGGTCTTACCCGCGCCATTGCGTCCCAGAAAACCGTAGATGCTGCCCTCCCGAACCGCGAGCTCCAGGTGTTCGAGAACTTGAAAACTACCGAATGATTTGGCCAATTTCCGGGTGCGCAAAAGCAACCTGGGAGGAGGGGAAATGGAATCGGGGGGCATGCTTGCTATTAGATCCATGAGCAAAACCTAAGGAAAAAAGCGGGGGGCGTTTGAAGCGCCCGGTGCTTTCTCAAACGCGAGCGCCGGGAGCCAAACTCCAGGGGCTGGTCGTTTGTTTTCGTTTGATATGGGAGCGCGATCCCCGGCGCCGGAGGCGGGTAAAGCCGGATCGGCGTGGGTCGCGGAAGCGGGGTCCATGGTTTACGAAAGCGCGCGATCCTCGGTTTCTTTCTTGTGGTAAATAAGACTGAATATGGCCGTAAATAGAAATGAAACCGCGAAGCCGGGCACCATCTCATAAAGAAATCCTCCGGAAAATGTTTTCCATAAAATTGCGGTCAGAAAGCCCGCGGTTGCACCGGCGTAGACCCCGTATTTATTGGTTTTCTTCCAGAAAAGCGTCAAGATCAGAGGCGGACAGAAGGCGCAGGCGATGCCGGCCCAGCCGAAGAGTGCGAACCAGAAAATAAGCCGGATCTCCACCGAGGCGACGACGAGGGCGATGAGGCTCATGACCACCGTGGCTACCCGCAGCCAGAAAACCATGCGCTTCTCGCTGATCGAGGGATTGATCACCTTTTGGTAGAAGTCCCGCATCAGCGTCGTCGCAGCCAGGATTAAAAGCGAATCCGCGGTGGACATGATGGCCGAAAGGATAATGGCCACGAAAAGACCGATCAGGAGGGTGGGGAAGAGATGCTCCACCAACGCGGGATAGATCGACTCCACATCCGGCAATTCGGCAAAATAATAGCGGCCCACCATACCGCAAACCACCGCGCCGGTGTCGGTGAGCAGGGTGTAGATGATGGCTACCACCGTGGCCTGCTTCAGGTTGGCGTCTTTCTTCAAGGCGATGATGCGTTGGTACACCTGCGGGGAACCCAAAAAACCCAGGCCCGGTCCGGCCAAACCCAGAATTATCAAAAAGACCACCCAGCCATTACTGCCGCTTGGCAGAAGGTTGAGCAGTTGTGGAAAGTTGTTTGCCAAATGATCCCATACGACCCCAATTCCGCCCGCCTGCCAAATGGCTACGATCGGGACCCCTACCAGGCCCACGAACATCAAAATGCCCTGGGCGAAATCGGAAATAGCCACCGCGCGGAAGCCGCCCATAATGACGTAGGCCAGAATAATGGTCACGCCCAAGACCTGCGCCCAGACGATGTTCATGCCGTAAAAACTGTTGAACGCCTTGCCCGTTGCCGTCAATTGGGCCGCGATATAGGCGGTAACCATGGTCACCAGAACGATGGTGTAAATCCATCGCAGCACATGGCGACGATCGCCGAGCCGATCCTCAAAAAAATCGAGCATGGTCAAAGAACGATGATGATTGACCTCTTGCTTAAAGCGCGGAATGATCCAAATCCAGGAGATTGCGACGCCCACTACTTCCCCGATGACCACCCACATGGCGTTCAGGCCCGTTGCGAAACCGGCGCCGGTCAGGCCCAGCAGGAGCCAGCCGCTTTCACCCGTGGTGCGCGCGCTGAAGGTGGCTACCCAATAACCCAGGCCATGGCCCGCGGTAACGAACTCCGATACCGAGGTCTGGCGCGAGCGGTAATACATACCGATGCCGATCATCAACAGAAAATACAGCACAAGAAAAACGATATTCATGCTTCCCCAATTCCGGACGTAAATGTTTGCTATCCAGGCTAAGAGCTTTGGCGGTAACTCTAGCACAAACCAATTCCGGGTATAGGGCGCTAGCCTGTCGCCCGGCCAAGATTTCCGGTTACCCTTGACTTCGGGCTTGATCTTAAGCCCGGAATCCAGAGCGCGCAGGAAGCGCCTTGGGATAGGCGAGCTTTCTCTGACAGGCCTTGGGTAGTCGAAACAAGCCGGCAATTACCGAGCCTTGATAGGTCAGCATGCCATCCGGATTCTTCGGCCCAAGTGCTTGCGGGTCATTCAAAAACCCTGCTACATCGCGAAAAAAAGTTGGAAGGTTTGATCTCCTGAGCTCGAGATTTCTGCTCTATAAAGTAGATAGTTCTCCAATCTGTATCCATTTTATACAAGTGTGCCTGCATTGCTCAGGTCGGACAACGGTTGATTGGAATCCGCCCAGAAACGCATTCTTAAAACTACAAGAACACGAAGTCACACGAAGGAAAAATACATTAGCTTTTTCATCGCAGCTAATTAACGCACCTCACTCTGCCCTGTCTTCTCGTCTTCCCTGGTGAATGTTGCCGTATCTGGACGGGCCTTAGTTTGTAGCGCTTGCCTCCCTCAGGCTTTTGCTGAGCCCCTTGCCATAAATTCTTTTTTTCGCCCCCCGGCCAACATGAGCCGGCCAAGCTTTCCATTCCTTATCAGCATACGAGAGGTTGAGAGAATGAAGGAGAAAAAGAATCAGATAGCTCAGCTTTCTGGGAGACTGCTTGGCCATTTTGAGATGAATGCCAACTTTGACGAGAGTTCGGTACGACTCCTTGAAGATCTACTATCACTGTCGCAAAGCCTTGACTTTTCAATTGAATCTGGGGCGATAGAGACGGCAATCCAGCTGATAAGGAATAAAACCAAACTTTCTCCGGAGGAGGCCGCAGCTCTCAGAAAACATTTACTAACATTGAAACACATTTTTCAGCCAAGGTTCCAAAAAATTGTAAACACAAGTCTTACAACTCTAGGTGCTATAGGAGCCCTATTAACAATACTACTTAGTCTCGGTCTGTTGCCGCCATCTATGCTTAAATTGGGGCCTACCGAATCTCATGGAAAGTTTGAGCTATCAGATAAATCCACGTGGAAGGGGTCACCGTTCGGCAACTCGAAAAGTAAGCTCAAGGAAGAGCATGGCCTCTTTTGGGTGTACCTTGCACAGCTCAGTATTATTGCACTAATACTAATGAATATTTGGATGCGAGTTCGAAAGTTCGAAAAGTTTCAGGAAACCAACTTCGATTATAAGGCCATCCATCAATTTTCAAGGTATTATAGTTTACTATGGGTTTCTTGGTTTTTTCTATATTTACTCTTCGCAATCGATCACCAAGTTGAAGCAGGCCGGTTCGGAACAAACATGGAACATACGGGAAGGGCGTATGGCCTTCTAATCGAGTTTCTGAATAATGCCACTTCATATTGCTTCTTCATATGTTTTGCGGTGCTTGACCAACCAAGCGTTGAGTATGTTCGTGGCGACCAAAGGGACCACCGATTCCGGACCTTTAAAAATTATGCATTTCTGATCTTCTTTATTTGCACGGCCTTCTCGGGCCTGACAATTCTTCAGTCGGGATGGATGCCGGAGGATTGGCGGAACGCCTCACGCCTACCCTCCGCGCTATTTGCGGGAGTCGCAATTTGCTTCTTTTTGGGGAGGCTGGATTCCAAATTTTTCAATATCAATCGATTTCTGATAGGTCTCTTGTATGGCTATGCCGTGATACAGTTGTCTTGGCCGATTATCCGCGGCACAGAGTTTTTACCGGAAGAAGTTCGTGGGAGTATTCTTCTGGCCTCCCTCGTCGGAAAGATCCTCCTTTGGAGAGCTGTCGATACCTTGTTCGCAAGGGATCTAGATCGCTTCCGGCGTTACATCTCGTGGATGAAGGACCGAGTCGATATCTGAGATTGCTCCAGCCGAAGCACCTCATACAATAATTCTGTGCGCAGGAGTTGAAAAATGCCGTGATCCGCTGCGGCACCCCTCGCGGCTCGGCCAACCCCCCCGCCGCGGAGTGTGCTAAGAGGAGGCTTGGGAGATGGGATTCTTGAAAGGGTCGGACACGATACCTACTGACAATCAACCGCACCCGACATGGACCCACAACAACACACAGCGGAAGCCGACATAGTCGTCGCGGTCGCTGGCGCGGTACCCGTTGCGGAAAGCCGCCCGCAAGAGGCCAGCGTCGTCGCCCCAGGACCCGCCACGTACCGCACGCGCGGGATTATCATTTTCGACCAAAGGGTCTTCCACGCCAAGTTTTCGGTTCCGGTAGGCCCTTTCATCCCAAGAGTCCCGGCACCACTCCCATACGTTTCCCGCCAGGTCGAGCAAGTCCTCATGTGTGGCCCCATTTGGATATGCGCCAACGACAGAGGTCGAGCCTACTCTCCTTCCAAAGTTGGCTCTTGTTTCATCAGGAGTCATTAGTCCCCAAGGGTATTTCCTGCCTTCCTTGCCTGTCGCCGCGTACTCCCACTGGGCCTCCGTCGGTAGGGTGACTCGCATCCCGTCCTTCCACCAACCTGGCTTAGTTTGCTCCAGAAAAAAAGTCAACCAGTGGCAGTAAGCGCGAGCCTCGTACCAACTCACTCCCACGACAGGCTGGTTTGGTCTCCCATACTTTTCACTCTCCCAAAGCCTGGGCTTCATGTGGGATCGGTTCCCCTCCCTGTCCCACCATTTGGGCTCCTTATAACCACCCGCCTCTACAAACTCCATGAAGGTCGCATTGGTTATTGGTATCCGGCCAATCCAAAACCTACGCGAAATGGTCACGAGATGGGCTGGTTTCTCAACGTCGCGGTGGCTTTCGTCATCTCCCATCTGAAAAGTTCCGGACTCCAACTGCACCCAATAATCATTCTCCATGGGAGTTGGAATTTTTTCCGGAGCTCTCTTGACTGTCGATGGTTGAGGCTCCAGTGGTTTTGGCCGTGTTGGATCGAGTAACCTGGTTTCCTTTTCTGCTTCTTTCAATGCGGCGGTCAAAGCCTCGCAAAACGCCACCACGGTTGGGTAGCGGTCAGCTACTTCCCAGGCAGTGCCTCTGATCAGGACTTCCTTCATGGTCTTGGTGCATTTCAGATCCTTGATGATTATGCCAGGGTCCTTAAACACGACTGGAGGAAGATCTTTTCCGTAAAGACAATACACCGAGGTCATAGCGAGTCCATAAACATCCACTGCTTTCTTGGCCGCTTTTGCGTGCATTAGCAACTCAGGGGCCGCAAAAACGAAAGAGCCC
>JBGTRP010000368.1:0-7302 GCA_041940685.1 Acanthopleuribacteraceae bacterium | reverse complement strand
CCGTTCTGGCGCAGTTGATTGGTCATTTCCTTCTGCATGGAGGTGAGTTGCTGATTCTGTTCCCTGGAAATTCGACGCAAATTCTTGATTTCCTGTTCAAGCTGAGGCAGTTGCCCCCGCGCTGCCTTTAATTCCTCCTGAGTCTTCGCCAAGGAGTCGCGCAGGCCGTCCTCCTCGGAAGATTGACGAAAGTGACGCAGGTTCGCCCGATCCAGCTTTCCACCTATCCATAACCCGAAAAGGGCGACGCAAAGAGGAATACTTCCCAACCAAACCCAAAAGAACGGGGGCAGCATCGAATCGGGTTGCCAGGCGTTATCAGGACCCAACGTATAGAGGGACCCCAGCGGGAAAACCAGGCCCAGAACGAGTCCGATCAAAGCCAGTTTGAAGGTATGCATGTGGTGAATTGGCGGCTTTTTGCGTTTCATAATTCCAAAATTCCCCAACCCGACCATAGGCCGTAATGATCGGCATCGCCATTTGAAGGAAAGGCAGTGTTGGACTCGATGGTGTTATTAATGGGTATACCATAATTTAGGACGAGGTCCCTGCAAAAATGACGTAAATGGCTGCCGGCAGCCTCAGTACTTGGGCCGCCAAGCCTGACAAGTTGAATCAAACTCTCCGCCAAATATGCCCCTCGGAAACCAGAGGATGCGCTCGCGGCGTAAGACTCGGTGTTTCCCATAAGCCGGTCCCTCAGGCAGATGGAGGATCGGGACGTGAGGAGGAAGCGCCGCCCACTCCGCGCCAGTCTCCGGGAACAACCCGCTTCAGGTCCGCCAACAATTGACGGCCGGAGGCGTATCGCCGGTGTGGCTGGCGATCCAGCATTTTCAGCACAACGCGGTCCAGGGGTTTTAGGGCGGGCACCAACGCGGAGGGCGGCGCCACATCCTCCACCATTCTTCGATGGAGGGTTTCTTCCCTCCCCAAGCCCTCGAAGGGCTTGGCGCGGGTAAATAACTCATAGAGCATGACGCCCAGCGCGAACATATCCGCCGCACGGGTGACCGACCCGCCCGCGACCACTTCCGGCGCCATGTAGAAGGCGCTTCCCATAAAGGTCCTTCTGCGCTCCGCGGGGACTAAATCGGCCACCTTCATGATGCCGAAATCGATGAGCTTGAGCACATCGCGCTCCGAAATCAGGATATTGGAGGGTTTGAGATCCTGATGCACGATCTGGTGGCCGTGGACATAGTCCAGAACCTCACATAATTGTTGGAACAGGAAAAGGAAACGCCTCCATTCGGCAGAGGCGTCGCGCCCCTCCCAATACCCTTGCCAGGTATGGCCGCGCACCCATTCCATGACGTAGGCGGGTCTACCGTGCCAATCGGGAAAATATTCCTTGACCGCTACCAGGTTGCGATGGGGATATGCGCGCAAAAACTCGTATTCCATGTAAAAATGCTCCCGGCTTTTCTGACTGTTCAAGGCTACCGAAAGCGATTTCAACACGTATTTGCCGGCTCGCGAGGCATGTTGCTTACGTGGCCGAATCTTGTAAAGCGCGGAACTTCCCCCACGGATTAGTTCCTCGACGACCTCGTAGGGGAACTCTCGCGACCTCATAACCCTAAATTCCAACTTCCCTGGAAAATTGATGAGAGTCCGGCAGGGCTCACTCCAGTTCCAGTGGAGTCTGCCCGGACCGCCCCTTGGCATGGGCTTTTTTTTCGGGACAATCTTTCAACTGGCAGGTGCCGTAGAGCTGGTGGATGTGCTTCACTGGCTTGAGGTTGTACTGTGCCATGATTTCGTCCTGAATTTGTTCCAGCTTGGGGTTGAAAAATTCGATGATTTTATGGCAATCGATGCAGACCATATGGTCGTGATGCCCGGAATTGAGCGCACTCTCATAACGCGTCTCCTGCCCTTCCAGAACCAGCTTCTTGATCAGGCCTGATTGAACCAAGAGATCCAAGGTGCGGTAAACCGTGGCGCGGGAAACCGGGAAATCCTGTTTTTCCATCAGTTCCAGCAGCTCATCCACCGAATAATGGCCATCGTGATTGTAAAGGGTCCTTAATAGAGCCAAGCGCTCACCGGTAACCTTACCCTTCTGAGCGTAGATAAATTCCTTGAACTGACCCTCGAGCTCATCGAGGTCTACATCGCGAATCTCGGGCTTGACTCCTTGTTCCAAATGCACGACACCTTTTATCAGCGTTTCCGTTCCCGAATCTTATCTCATCTCTCGAAGCAGGGTCAAGCTGTTTCACCCAGACCACCATTTCCGAAATTCACCGAATTCTTAAAAAAACCAAACTATCAAACCAAAGCATATTCCCTTCCTTAAATTCTCCCAAGTTTTCCTTCTCAGGGTGGGGCGCCGGGTTGCGCGGCTTCAGAGGCAAAGGGTTCCGGTCGCATGACGAAGAAAAACTGTTTGGGCAGGAAGCTCAACCTGGAGGGATCATACTCGGGATCTATGACAAATCCGGAGGCGTTCAATTCTTCCAAGAGGCGGGTGAGGTTGACGGGTCGGGTGAAGCCGTGGTCGGGGTCGGTAATATGCTTGGAATCGATCAAGGCCAAACGGGTCTCAGGGTGGGCGATTGCGCTGAGTTGGCGCAAAAAAGACTCCCGTTGCTCTACCTCTCCCAACACCTGGACGAGCAGAATGAGGTCCACCTTGTCCGGGATGCCGATATGCTCGGAGTCCGAGAGAATGAGCTGAACCCGGCCGCGGTATTCAGGAGGGATCTTGTCTTCCAAGCTGCGCAGCACGCTGTCTTGGATATCGGTAGCGTAAACCAACCCACTCGCCCCTACCAACTCCAGAAGGCGCAGGGTGAAATAGCCCTCGCCACAGCCGATATCGGCTACCTTGAGGCCGTCCAAATCTCCAAGCGCCTCCAGAACCTGATCGGGTTTCTGCCAAAAATCACGCAATCCCTGATCCAAGGCCGCCGCCAGGTTTGGATTGTAAATGCCGCGTAAGGGTACCCGCCCGCCCCCGGACTCTGGGAAGGAATCCGGCATATCCGGCGGCCGGCTGATCCAGTAAAAGGAAAAACCAATCCACAAAAGAAAGATGAGGAATTGGGTAAGGGGTTTCACCGCTGCCTTCCTATTGTTTTTCAGGTGCAAGCATCGTATGATGGCTCATGGTAATGAAAACCCCTGGACCCGGCTTTTTCATCGGTGGAACTTCCACATTACCAGCAGCTTTCCGCGTTTCCATGGTATTCGGCGCAGGATTTGTAAATGGCCAGGCCCTCGGCTCTGCCGAAGCCTCAGCCGAAGTTTTGGCCAGGAATCCAAACCCTAGCTTTTGGCCATTATAGCCGAGGATTGCGAGTGCAACCATGACCCTCAAGCTGAAAGAAAAGTACTGTGACGGGAAGGCCCTCCACAAAATCCTAGACAAAATGGCCTTGGCCATCTTGGACGCCAGGCCCTGCATGTCGAACCTGGCCATTATCGGCATTCTCAAGGGAGGCACCTATGTGGCCGACTATTTGGCCGACCGGATCGAAAGCCACACGCACCACAAACCGCCTCTCTCCTACGTGGATATCACTCTCTACCGCGATGACATGATTGATACCAAACGGGAGCCCTACAGCCGGCAAAGCGAAATCCCCTTTTCGGTAAAGAACAAGAATATCCTGCTGGTGGATGATGTCTTGTTCACCGGGCGGACGGTACGGGCGGCGCTTTCTTCTATCCTGGAGTTGGGCAGACCGGATCGGATCCAGTTGGCGGTGGTGGTGGATAGGGGGTTCCGGGAACTGCCGATTCAAGCTGATTTCGTGGGTTGCCATATTGAGACCACGGGGCGTCAGGGCGTGCGCGTAAAATCGCCTTCCGAGACCGACGAGCCCGGCATTTTCATCCTGGAGGACGATCCTTGAAACCAAAGAACCCGAGCCGGGAGGGTTGAATCATGCGGGTCGCAAAACAGCGCTTTCGCCTGATTACCAGAAGCGATTTCGATGGACTGGTCTGTGCCGCGCTCTTCCAGGATCTCGACCTGATCAACGAGATCATGTTCGTGCATCCAAAGGACATGCAGGACGGGAAAATCACCGTGACATCCAGCGATATCACGGCCAATCTCCCTTATGTGGAAACCTGTCACCTGGCATTCGACCACCACTACTCGGAAACCCTGAGGAAGCCGAACCCCAAAAGCAACCAGATCATTCAACCGAACGCGCCTTCGACCGCGCGAGTGGTCTACGAACATTTTGGAGGCGCGCAAGGCTTTAAAAGGATCTCGGCCAGCCTAATCGAGGCCGTGGACAAGGCAGATTCCGCGGATTTCAGCCTGGAAGAGATTCAGAACCCCAGTGGTTGGACGCTGTTGAGCTTTTTGATGGACGCCCGAACGGGCCTGGGCCGTTACAAACATTTTCGCATTTCCAATTACCAGTTGATGATGGATCTCATCCTTTACTGCCGCAAATACGATATTGATGCGATCATGCGGCTGCCGGATATTAAGGAAAGATTGGATCTATACTTTTCCCACGAGCAAGATTTCGAGAACCAATTGCGGCGCTGTACGCGGCTCACGGGGGAGCTCGCGGTTGTGGACCTACGTGAAGAAAAGCTTGTATACGCGGGCAATCGATTTAAAATTTTTGCCCTGTTCCCCGAATGCCTCGTGGCGCTTCACATCATTTGGGGCCTGCAAAAACAAAACACGGTGATCGCGGCAGGAAAATCGATCCTCAACAGAAGCCACCCCGTGAACCTAGGCGCCCTGATGCTGCGCTATGGCGGTGGCGGGCACGCCGGCGCGGGAACCTGCCAGATCCCCAACTCCAAGGCGGATGAGGTATTGCGAGAGTTGAGCGCGGTGATTTGTGAACGGGACGGCGCTCCATCGATGCCAACGGTCACAACCTGAGCAGACGCAGGGCATGCATCAGCCCCAATTGATGCATGCGGTGGCTGGCGTCATGCAAGCTCAAAAGCCGTTCGAAGCTGGCCGGCGCGCGACTCAGTTGCCGCAACATCAGCCTCGTTTTCAGACCGCCGCCTCTGAAAAAGAGCAAAAGGTTGGTAAAGCCGGCAATCGAAGCGCGGGCGCTTCGCAACGCCCTGTAATAGGCGCCCGCATCTTCCCAATGGCGCGCCGCGAGCTTGCCGCAAATCAGGGCGAAGCTCATCCCGGCGCCGCTGATCGGATCGAAGGCGCAAAGCGCATCCCCAAGCAAATGAATTTTCGGATCCGGGCCACGGAGACAAGCGGCGATCGGTCCTCGTGTTGCCGCCTCTTTTAACCGGGCCTCGCCATATTGGGGGAAATGCCGCCGAAAAAGGGCCTCGCACCGTTTTTTCAGATGCTTTCCCGCGACGCCCAAAGACCGGAGGTCGACGAGAAAAGCCACGGACAAGGAGTTTGACCCGGTAGGCGTGAGGTAGACCTCGCCAAAACGGAAAAAGTGAACGTGAACCCGATTGCCCGGCCTTACATCGAGGCGAAAGCGGAGACCGAGCCGGTCGCTATACAGCTTGGCGCATCCCCGTTGCCGCGCCCAGGAGGAACGAACGCCATCGGCGGCAAACACCCTATCATATTCATGCCGATCCCCTGGAGAGAGCCGAACGCCCTGCCGCAGATCGAATTGGGGGTAGGCCGAACAACTCTCGCGAAAAATGCGGTCCAACACGCCGCGCTCGATTCCCAAGCCCCGGGCGTTTTCCGCGAATCCGCCAGAGACGCGGCGACCGTCATGATGGTAGGCGATTCCGCCGAAGGGTTGACCCGCCTTGCGAACCGCCTCCAACAGGCCCAATTCATCCAAAAGATCGACGCCAAAAGGCAGGATTCCCTCCCCGCAGACCCGGTCAATGGAACCGCGTTGCTTTTCGGCCACGCACACCTGATGCCCCTCGCGTAAAAGATGCAGCGCACAGCTCAAGCCCGCCAGACCGCCACCCACGACCAGTGCTCTCAAATACTCACCCTCCCCCGCAGGCAGACGCCCTACTTTTTCATCTTTTTGTCCGTTTCGCGATAGTCGTTCTCAATCATTTTCTCATACATGGCGGCCTTTTTCTTGAGCCGAACCAAAAGATAAAACAACAGCGCCAAAAGCCCCAGCGAAAACAGCATCAACACCAGCGGGGGTAGTTGGTAGAGACCTTGATGAA
The DNA here is from genome assembly GCA_041940685.1 of Acanthopleuribacteraceae bacterium. Classification (GTDB taxonomy): domain Bacteria; phylum Acidobacteriota; class Holophagae; order Acanthopleuribacterales; family Acanthopleuribacteraceae; genus JBGTRP01. Next base: position 1,182 of record JBGTRP010000368.1, on the reverse strand, counting down.
AGGCGGAAAATCCTTCCAGCAATGATTTCCCCCATAACAGCATCAGGAACGAGCCCAAGGCCAAGGAGGGCCCGAACGGGAAATGGGGAACCTTGAACAGCATTTTCCATAACAGGCCCGTGATGACGCCCACGAAACAGGCGGGAAGCAAGGCGAGCACGACCATTTTGGGGCCGATAAACGCTCCGACCATCATCATCAGCAAGGCATCGCCGCGTCCCATGACATCCATATTGACCAGGGGACGAAACACCCTGCGGATGAACTCCATCTGTAGGAAGCCGATCGCCCCGCCGATCAATGCGAGCGCGGCGCCGGCAAGATGGGAATTCTGACCGAAAATGTCCCAACGTTCGACGAGGGCGCCCTGGTCGAAAAAGGAGGAAATCGACTCTGGAAACAGCGCATTAAAAACCACGCCCAAAACCACGCCCACATAACAGGGCAAGGTGGGAATGTACTTGGAAAGGTAGTCCGCGGAAGTGATGGTCAGCAGCAATAGCGCAAACAAATACCAGCCAACCTGATCGAGCTGGTGCCCACGCACAAGGGCCAATAACGCGAAGGCGGCGCCTCCGGTGAGCTCTACCCAAGGCCATTTGAAAGGCAATTCCCGCTTCCGCATACCCAACAATGCGGGAGTCAAGCGGCGCACCGCATAGCCTAAAAATGCGCCCAGCATGGCGAGGATCAGCCAATAGCTCTCCACCGGCTCCGGGAGTTGAGTAATTTCACCTCGCGGGGTTGGCGCCGCAATGGCCGAGGATGGTGGGGCCAAACCCGTGGCCAAGACCGGCATCCAGGCATCCAGATTGCCGTCCACCTGTCGTTGCTCCAATCCGAGGAGGTGAAGCAAGAGGGGGTAAACATCCACGGTTCGCACGGATTCCAGTACGGAACCCGCCCGGAAGGCCGGGCCAAAGCCAAAACATGTGGCGGCCATGGATGGCGCCTGGGAAGCATAACCATGACCGCCTTTGACATATGCGTCCTCGGTGGTTTCAAGAAATTGAGATCCAGGCTCCATGAGCCCGACAATATGCCCATTGCGGGTGGGGTGCAGCGGCTCCGGATGGCTATCCCGCGTGTACCAATGAATAAAAGCGCCCTTGGGTAGCCGCTCCAGAACCGCGGCGATTTGATCGGGACTCCCGTCCTTGAGAAAGATATCCACCTGGGAGT
>JBGTRP010000367.1:0-7324 GCA_041940685.1 Acanthopleuribacteraceae bacterium | reverse complement strand
AGATCTCCGGTGCGGTAGAGCCGCAACCCTGGATTGGGCCCAAAAGGGTCCGGGCGAAAGCGGTCCGCGGTCAGTCCGGGCCGGCCGAAATACCCGCGCGCGAGCGCCTGGCCAATGCACAGCTCACCGGGAACGCCCATGGGTTGGAGCCGCCAGGACGCGTCCAGGATTCGCACGCGGCATCCATCGATGGCGCGCCCGATGGGTGGTAGCCCGGGCCAGGAGGTTGGGCTCGCGGAAAGCGCTTCCGCGGTGACCACATGGCTCTCGGTGGGTCCGTAAAAGTTGTAGAGCCGGCAACGGGGCAGGGTCTGGAAGAAGGCGCGCAACGCGGGGGTTACCTGGAGCTGTTCTCCCGCCGTCATGACCTCTCGCAAAAACTTGGGATGGGGCGTATGTTGACCGGCTTGCTCGGCCAATTGCTGCAGGGCGATAAAGGGCAGGAACAGACGTTCGACCGCATGGGTTTGGAGCAGGTCAAGCAATGCACCTGGGTCCTTGCGGCCGTGCTCGGACACCAGTTGAATGCTGCCGCCGAACATCCAGGCTGAAAACAATTCCTGAAAGGAGGCGTCGAAGCTGATGGAGGAGAATTGAAGGGTCTTGCGCACCCTGGGCACGGCGCGCTGTTGCCAGAGTATGAGGTTGGCCAGCACGCGATGATCCAAGACCACGCCCTTGGGTTTGCCCGTGGAGCCCGAGGTGTACATCATATAGGCGGGGTTGCGGTCCCGGACTGCCGTGGAAATCGCGGCGCAGGGATCTTCTTCGAAGTCCATCCGGTCGAGCAGGATCAGGGGGATGTCGATGCCCTCGAATTTTTCCGTGACATGGGTTTGCGTGAGCAGGGGCCGCGCATTGCTATCGCGGATCATGAAGCGCAGGCGCTCGGCCGGGTAGGCGGGGTCGAGGGGCACATAGGCGCCGCCCGCCTTGAGAATGGCCAGCAGCGCGATGACCAATTCAGGGGAGCGTTCGGCGCAAAATGCCACAAAGCTTTCCGGACCCACGCCCCGCGCGCGCAACCGTTGGCCCAGCATCTCGGCGGCGTCCAGTCGCGCGTAAGACCAAAGGCGCATGGGCCCATCCCCCGGAAGGCCGTTGAGGGCAATGGCGTCGGGCATTCTCCTGGCCGTACGGGTCACGAATTGGTGGAGCAGCATGGACCCGGGGGCGCTGGGTTGGGTTTCCGCCGCGTACCAGGCGTACAGCAGCCCGTGCCGCTCGGCCTCGGTCAAAAGCGGCAAACTCGCGATGGGAAGGTCCGGGTCGCGGGTCGCCGCGGCGAGGAGCGCTCCCAGATGCGCGTGCAGGCGGAGGATCCTGGTCTTGTCGAAAAGATCGGTGTTGTATTCGAGGATCGTCGCCAACTCGCCACCGGGCGTTTCCCACGCGAAGAGCGTGAGGTCGAATTTGGCGATGCCGCCGTCGAAGGGTTCGGCCTCCAAGGTTAACGAACCGCCGCTCATCTCGATGCTGGGCCGGGGCGCGTTCTGCCAGACCATCATGACCTGGAAAAGGGGGGCGCGGCCCAGGTCGCGCTTCACCCCTAAGGCGTCGACCAGGGTTTCAAAGGGGATATCCTGATGGGCATGCGCCTCCAGCGCGGTTTCCCTGACCCGCGCGAGCAGGGAGCGGAAGCTTTGTCCGCCAGAGAGATCGGTTCGCAAAACCAGTGTGTTGGCGAAGAATCCGATCAGCGGCTCCAATGCCACCCATTGGCGATTGGCGATGGGCGCGCCCACGGCGATATCCTCCTGGCCCGTGTAGCGCGCCAGCAGCAGCTTGAAAGCGCTGAGAACCGTCATGAACGACGTGGCGTTCTCCCGGTGACTCAGATTGCGGATATCCTTACCCAACCGCGCCGAATAGCCTCCCCAAAGGTTTGCGCCCTGGTGGCGCTCCAATTGCGGTCTGGGCCGGTCCCCGGCCAGGTCGAGCGGCGGCGGATGCCCGGCCGGTTCCCCGCCCAGGCGCGCGCGCCAGTACGCGAGTTGCCGCTCCAACTCCTCGCCCTGGAGCCGTTGCCGTTGCCAGATGGCGAAGTCCGCGTACTGAAGGGGCAGGGGCTCGGGTGGCCGGCCCGAGTTGGCAATCGCCTCGTAGAAAGTGGCCAGGTCCTGAATCAGCACGCCCATGGACCAGGCATCGGTGATGATGTGATGGAGCGTGAGCGGGAAAAGCCGTTGATCATTTCCCAAATTCAGCAATAGGGCTCGGAAAAGGGATTCAAGATCGAGACGGAAGGGTCGTTGCGCTTGACGATGGGCGATCTTCGAGGCCTGGCTCTCCATCGACTCCGGCTCCATGCCGGAAAGGTCGGTCACGGTCAGCAGGAACCGCGATGGGGGCTCGATTCGTTGGATGGGTTCGCCCTTGACCGTCCCGAATCGGGCCCGCAAGGTTTCGTGGCGGGCGATCAGCCGGTTCAGGGCTTCTTCTGCAGACAAGGTGTCCAGGCGTCCGTGTAGGCGAAGGAGGCTGGTGAAGTTGTAGAAGGGGTGTTCGGGCTTCAACTGGTCCAAAAACCACAGACGCTGTTGGGCAAAGGATAGGGGCGGCGGTCCGACGCGCCTTGCCGGTTTGGGCGGTGGTCCGGGATCCCTCCCTCTCGCGGCGTTGACGCGCGGGGCCAGGGCCGCGATGGTGGGGCATTTGAACAGTTCACGAGGGTGGAGGCGCACATGCAAGGCATCGGCCACGCGCGCCAGCACCCGTGTAGCCAAAAGCGAATGTCCGCCCATCTCAAAGAAGTTGTCGAATACGCCCATACGCTCGCGGTCCAGCACATCCGCCCAGATGGCGGCCAACACCTGCTCGGTGGGATCTCGTGGCGGTGTGAACGGGGGCTCCTCCGACAGCCTGTCGTTCAGGCTCTCGGCGCGCGGAAGCCCCGCTCGATCGATCTTGCCGCTCGGCGTGCGCGGAAGCCTGTCCAACACAACAAAGGTTGAGGGCAGCATATAGGCGGGCAGCCGGGTGGCCAGGAAGTCGCGCGGGGCCGTGGGCATGGGAACCCGGTCTTTTTCCGCATTCGTCAAAACCAGAAAAGCGGCGAGAAAGGCCGAGCCCGAGGGTGTTTGCCGCACCACGACCGCGGCCTCTTCCACGGCTGGATGACGCATCAGCGCGGCCTCGATATCGCCCGGTTCGATGCGGAACCCGCGCAGCTTTACCTGTTGGTCCAAACGGCCGAGGAAATGGAGCCCACCGGTTGAAACGCGGCGCACCCGGTCGCCTGTACGATAGAGACGGGCGCCCGGTTGTGGGGTGAGGGGATGGGGAACGAAGGCGGATGCCGTTAAATCCGGCCGGCGCCAATAACCCCGTGAAAGACCCGCTCCTCCGAGAAACAGCTCTCCCGCGATGCCGGGCGGAAGCGGCCGCGCCTGAGGGTCCAAAATGGAAATATCCGTGTTGGCAATGGGCTCGCCCAGCGGGACGATTCCCTCGGCAGGCTCCCGAGGATCGGGAACCCGATAGCGGGTCGACCAGATGGTGGTCTCCGTGGGGCCGTAGAGGTTCCACAGCTCCCCGCCCCGCCGGCGCAGCCGCGCCGCGAGATCTTCCGTCAGGGCCTCGCCGCCACAGAAAATCCTCAACTTGGCGTTGCCGCGCCAACCCGCGGCGAGCAACAGGCTCCACGTGGCGGGCGTGGCCTGCATGGCGGTGACGCAAAGGCGCGGAAGAAGGGAGGCCAGTTCATGGCCGGCCGAAATGCTTTCGCGGTCTAAAACCTCCAGTCTCGCGCCGCCAACCAAGGGCAGGAACCGCTCCAGCACCGCGATATCGAAGGAGATTGGGGTAATCGTGGGAAGGATATCGGTTTCCATGAACCCGGGCGCTTGGAGCATATCGCGGAGGAAGTTGGCCACCGCGCGATGGGTGACTCCCACGCCCTTGGGCCGGCCCGTGGAGCCGGAAGTAAAGATGACATAAGCCAATTGCCGGTCATCCACCGGGGTATCCGGCACAATCGGTTGGGCTGGAATGTGGCGCGAGAGGTCTCTAAGATCGAAAAATTGCACGCCGGATGGGTTTAGCCCTTCCGGAATATCCGTATCTCGGAGGATCAACTCGAGGCGCGCGTCCTCGATCATGATGCGCAGGCGTTCGGGTGGGTAGCCGCTATCCAGCGGCACATAGGCGCCTCCCGCCTTTAAAACGGCCAACATCCCCACGAGGCTCCATGCGGAATCGCCGCCCAGCACGCCCACCAGGGTTTCCCCGCCTACGCCCATCCCCGTCAACCGGCCCGCGAGCGCGTCCGCCTGGTGGTTGAGGCGCGCGAAGCTGAGCTGGCGTGGCGGGCGCGGGTCTCCGAGTGTCGTTCCCGCCTCGGCGAGCGCGATGGCGTTCGGGCGCCGAATCGCCCGCGATTGGAAGAGCCGATGGACCGTACTTTCAGCCGGTAGGGGGCGCGCCGTTCGGTTCCAGTTTCCGAGTAGCTCTCTGCGTTCTTCGCGACTGAAAAGTTCGATTTCTTCCAGTGGCCGGGTCGGCTCGCGGCAGGCGCCTTCCAGCAAAAGGCGGAAATGGCGGACCATGGCGCGGATGCTTGCCGCCTTGAACAGGGTGGCGTTGTACTCCCAGGCGCCTGACAGGCCCTGTCCGTCTTCCCACATTTCCAAGGTGATGTCGAATTTGGCCAGGACCGGGCCGGCCGCCATTGGGCTCGTCGAGAGGCCGGGTAAATCCATGGCCTCCGCTTCCGCCTGGCGCCACATGAACATGACCTGAAACAAGGGTGCGTGGTTCAGATCGCGGGGCGGGCCCACGGCCGCGACCACCTGATCGAAGGGGATATCCTGATGCGCAAATGCCGACATCGCGGTCTGGCGGACGCGCTCCAGCAGGGCCTGAAACGAGGGACGTTTCCCCGTGTCGAAACGCAGGGCGAGGGTGTTGACGAAAAAACCGATCAGCGGTTCCAGATCCTTGCGGTTGCGGTTGGCCGTGGGCGTGCCCACCACCAGATCGGCCTGACCGCTGTAGCGCGCGAGCAGGGCCGCGAACCCGGCCAGCAATGCCAAAAACAGCGTGGCTCCCGTCTCGCGGCCCAATCGGGAAAGCGCCCGGCTGGTTTCAGCCGGGATGGAGAAGCCTTCGATGGCGCCCTGGAACGTCTGCACGGCGGGGCGTGGCCGGTCGGTCGGCAACTCCAACAGTACGGGCGCGCCCGCGAGTTGCCGCCGCCAGAAATCGAGTTGTTCGTCCAACCGCTCACCGGCAAGGGTTTGCCTTTGCCATGCGGCGAAATCCGCGTACTGGAAAGGTAGTGGCGGTAGGCTGGCTGGATTGGGTTTCCCGGGTTCCGCGTTCAGGCAGGCACGGTAAATCGAGCCCATCTCCCTGAGAAAGATGCCCGCGGACCAGCCGTCGAACACCATGTGGTGGACCACCCCGCCCAAATCATGCCTCGCGGGTGTCAGGCGGTGAAGCCGAAAGCGGTAGAGCGGTCCCTCGCTCAGCCGGAAAGGCCAGAGCGCTTCCCTTTCGGCGATCCTCTCGCCAATCGCCTTGGCGGTAACCGCTTCCAGGTCGCTCAGATCGAGGACCGCCAACCGGAATGGCTCGGGTTGGCTTAGGGCTTGTTCGGGTTTTCCGCCCCTGTCCGGGAAATGGGTGCGCAGGGCCTCGTGACGCTGTAACACCGCCTCCAGGCTCCGTTCCAAAGCAATCGCATGGAGCGGCCCTTCCAACTGAAAACCCATGGTGATGTTGTAAACGCCGGGTTGGTCCTCCATTTGGTGTAGGAACCACAGCCGCTGTTGGGCGAAGGACAGGGGCAATGGGCCCGTGCGCGGCACGGGTCGAATCTCGGGCGTCCGTTCCTGGCGAAGGCCGCCCCGGTCGCGCAGAAGCGCCAACAATTCCGGCTTGACCGCCCGAATGCGCGCGCGAATGCTCGCGGTCATGGCGCCCTTGGGCGCCTCGAAACGCAGGGCTTCATCCTCGATCCAAAGGTGGATTCCCAGTTGGTTCAGTTGGAGGAGAAGCTGTTTGATCTCGCTCATATCTCACCAGACTCCAACTCTTCCTCCTCCTTGGAGCTGTTTCGCGGAGATGTGCGCAACAATTGCAGGTTCTCGATGAGGTCGGCCATGGCGGCGATGGTGGGGTTCTCGAAAATGCGGACCAGCGGAAGCTCCATCTGGAAGGCCTCGGCCACACGGGAAAGCGCCTGTGTGGCGAGCAGGGAATGTCCGCCCAGGTCGAAGAAGTTGCCGGTCACGCTCACGGAATCCAGATGCAGCAACTCGCTCCAAATCGCGGCCAGCCTTTCCTCGATTGGGTTTCGCGGCGGAACATGGGTCTCCGGGTCGCCCCGTCTGTCCGGCGCGGGCAAGGCCCCGCGGTCCAGCTTGCCGTTGGCGGTCAGCGGCATTTGCGCCAGGTGAACGATGGCGGAGGGCAACATGTATTCCGGCAAAGATTCCCGCAAATAGGGTTTCAGGCGCTCCTGCCAAGTTCGGGATTGATTTCCCTCGATTTCTTTCTCCACCGCCTCCGTCCGCGTGGTGATGTAGGCGGTCAGCAGCCTTTCCTCGCCCTCATCTTGCCGCAGGAGGACGGCCGCCTCGCGCACCTCGCCGTGACGCCGGAGCGCGGCCTCGATCTCGGCGGGTTCGATGCGGAAACCCCGCAGCTTGATCTGAAAATCGAGCCTGCCCTGAAACGCGATCTCGCCGGAGGCCAAGAAGCGCGCCAAATCTCCGGTTTTGTACAACCGTTGGCCCGGAACCCCCGTGAAGGCATGCGGCACAAAAGCCAGAGCGGTCATTCGCGGCCGTGAAAAATAGCCGCGCGCCAGCGCCGCCCCGCCCACGTGCAACTCCCCGAATCCTCCGATGGGAACGGGCCAGCCCCGGCGATCGAACACGAAAACCGCCGTGTTGGAAATGGGCCGGCCCAAGGGGACGTTGTCAGTTGCGGAAAAATCTCCGGGGATTGGGAAGCAACAGGTGAAGGTCGTGGCCTCGGTGGGGCCGTACCCGTTGATTAGCCGGGTTCGCGGCAGAAGGCGCAGAGCGTGATGCACATGCGTGGCCGAGAGCGCCTCGCCTCCGGCCAGCAATTGGCGCACGTCCAAGAGAATTTGCGGCGCCTCTTCCACGATGAAATGAAATAGGGAAGCCGTGAGCCACAGCGTATCCACGCGCTGCCGGCCGAGGATCTTGCCCAAGCGGTCCAGAGTAGCGATCCGGTCGGGAAAGAGCACCAGGCGCCCACCGGTCAGAAGCGCGCCCCATAGCTCGAAGGTGGAGGCGTCGAAGGATAGCGGCGCCATTTGCAAAAGCGTTTGACGTCCGTCCAGAAGCGC